>JACAEP010000235.1 GCA_013388795.1 Chloroflexota bacterium
CATCACGACTCTGTCAAGTAGGGTCTTATACTAATTCCTAGGGTAAACTGCGTATATCTACGCAAGAAAAGCCTAACGACGTGGCTTTTTCTCGGATTCAGCCCTAGATTCAACCTGATTTTCTACGCAGGAATTGAAGTTTGTGGGCTAAAAGTTATCTAGCATAAGACCCAAGTAAATAAACATCATCGGACAGAATGACATTGCCTTTATAATTGTTTGGATGAAAAGAAAAACGTCTCTTCTCTTAACAGCGAGCTTAATTTTGCTGCTTCTAGCCGCCTGCTCGCCGAAAACAGTCACTCCATCTCCGCAGTCGCAAATTCAACAGGCTGTTGCCGCCACCCTGGCCGCCATCCCCACATCAACCCGCCCGGTTCCGCCAACGCCATATCCCACCTCCACGCCTTTTAGCCTCGCCGGTTTATTCTGCGAATACCAGTTCTGCATCGGCCATCCCATAGATATCTCCTTCTTCGACGTCAGCGCCCAGCGCAACCCTGCCGCACCCAGCGCCTACAGCCAGGGTTTTCTAGCCGGGCTAAACGGCAATATCTTCATCCAAGTCATCTGGCAGATCGCCCCCGGCGCTGGCGACCCGAAATTTATGCTTGATACCCTGCTCGATGATGCCGTGGATACGCCCTCCGGCAACAACGAAGTCTTCCTCCTGCGCGGCATGAATGTGGTCTATACTGACATCACCGCCGCCGCTAGCCCTGCCCTGCCCTACGGCGGCGCCGGCGCATGGACCTGCAAAGACCGAGCCTTCGCGTGGAAGGTTTACACCCCCCAAGCCGACGGCGCGCGCGGCTTGTTTGACGAAGCCATGAGCCGCTTCACCTGCGGGCAATAAAAAAAATCGCCAGAGAATTTTTCTCTGGCGATTTTGCTTTTTATCGTGGCTTGAAATTCGCGATCTCTTTTTGTACCACATCCACAGAAAAGTCCATACCGTGGGCGGGGTAGACCCGCTTAATACCCAGTGGCAGAATCTTTTTCCAACTTTTCACCACCTGATTAATATCATCCGCAAGGATCGGCAGACCAGGGGGCAGGCGCAGGTACCAATCGTTCATCGCCATGTCGCCTACGAAGGCATCTTCCGAATCGAGGATGACGCTGACATGCCCCAGCGAGTGACCGGGGGTGTAGATCACTTCGCCGGGGATGCCGAACTCTCTCAGCGACATCCCAGCATCGGGGATAACTGTATCCACTTTGAGCGGAGTCAGATGCGGATGAAGAAATTGCCTTGCCGACCATGCCATCATTTTTCCATAAGGTGTGACTCCCTTTGGAAAAGGCGGCGCACCCGTTTCGACCATGAACTGGTCCCGTCCATGAATGGCGATTCTTGCGCCGGTCATTTTTTGAATATCGGCCAGGCAGGTGATGTGATCCCAATGCCCGTGCGTGAGCAGAATCAGGCGGATCTCTTTTGGATCAATTTGTAGCGCTGTCAACTGACGTTGAAAGGCGGGAAAACCGCCCCACGCGCCGCCGTCGATCAGGATGGTTTGTTCGCCACGCAAGAGGTAACAATTACAAATACCAACCGGTATTCGGTAAAAAGTGAACGCCATTATTTTTCATACCCATGCGGGTGGGAATTGTGCCATTCCCACGCGCTGGAAAGAATATCTTGAAGATTGGTAAACTGCGGATTCCAACCCAGTTCTTTTTTGATCTTCTCTGGCGAAGCAACCAAACGCGCAGAGTCGCCCGGGCGGCGCGGCTTTTCGATGGCTGGAATGGCATGTCTCGTCACCTTGCGCGCCGCATCGATCACTTCTCGAACCGAGAAACCGTTTCCGCTGCCGACGTTGTAGATCATTTTATCGCGGTCATTCAATGCGTCCAAGGCAAGAATGTGCGCAGATACAAGGTCTGCGATATGGATGTAATCACGAATGCAGGTTCCATCGGGCGTGGGATAGTCGGCGCCAAAGATGGTGGCAGACTGCGCCTGCCCCAGTGCAATTTGCAGAACACGCGGGATCAAATGCGACTCAGGCTGGTGCGCTTCGCCGCGCCCGGGCAGCGCGCCGCAGGCATTGAAGTAGCGCAGCGCTGCATAATGCATGCCAAATATGGAGCGATACCATTCGAGCGCCTGCTCGGTCATCAATTTGGTGTGCCCGTACACGTTGGTTGGACCAAGCGGTGAATCTTCCGTGAGGGGCTCTTCGCTGGACTGGTAGACTGCCGCGGTGGAAGAGAAGACAAATCGTTTCACACCCGCTTTTACAGCGGTTTCCATCAATTGCAGAGAGTTGCTGAAATTATTGCGGAAAAATCTGCCGGGATCTTTCATGCTTTCGCCCGCTTCGATGAAAGCGGCAAAGTGCATGACGGCGTCGTATGGGGTGGAGGTTAACGCTTCAGCTAGAGCGTGGCTGTCATCCAGCGATGCGTGAATGAAAGCCGCGCCCGCCGGGATGGCTTCGCGATGCCCGGTAACCAATGAGTCATACACGGTCACTTGATGACCGGCTTGGAGCAGGGCTTCTGCCGTGGCAGAACCGATGTAGCCCGCCCCGCCTGTAACAAAAATTTTCATGGATACTCCTATGATTTCATAAGTGATATTGTAATTTCAAAACAAGCGGGTTAGCGGCCGTCTGGCGTTTCATTCCAGGCATGGGCATACCAGCGCAGATAATCATCAACATTCGCTCCCCAGTAGGCTTCGGAGTGATCGCCGAGATATAGCCTGAACTCGTGAGAATAGTCGTTGCGGGTGAGCATTTCTTCAAATTCGATGATGCTTTTCCATTCGCGATCGACATCGCCGGTATCCAGCCACAAACGCGGACGCGACTCGTCTGGAATGGCGCGGACGAGTTTTTCCACATAAAGTCCATCTCCCTTGAAAATGGCTGGGGAATGTAAACCGAGCGAGCCGAACATGCCGGGGTTTTCAAATCCCAGTTGGGCTGCCCAGCCGCCGCCGCGCGAAAGCCCGCCCAGTGCGCGATGTTCACGATCTGGAATGGTGCGGTAGGTTGCGTCTATATAAGGGACCAGGGCGCCGACCAGCCGTTCGCCAAAGCCAAACCCTGAGGGCAGATTCCAAAAACTATCGTCCGGGAAGATGACAATGAAGGGAACGCTCTCGCCTGTAAAAAACATCTCATCAACGATCTGTGGGACGCCCAGCCTGACCCATTGATCCATGGTGTAGGTCTGCCCATGCAGAAGGTACAAGACCGGGTAGCGCTGCTCGGTCAGTTCATTGTAACAAGGAGGCAGGTAGATCAGATATTCTTGCGGCGGTTTGGTGGCGTTGACGACACCCCGCTCGACGTTTCCCGGCTGGCTGAGACAAGTTAGTGGTGTGGGGGTGGCTGTCGGCGGGGCGGGGCTTGGGCTGGGAGTCACTGTTGCAGTGGGCAGAGAGACGGTACTGGCAGCAGTGGGGATACTCTCTTGAGGGGCAGAACAGGCTGAAAGTATGATTAGAAGCGAAAGGATCGCTGCAATGGAGGTCGCTTGACGGGTACTCATCCTTCGCATTATACTCGGCAGGCTTAATGAATTCGGGGCGTGGCGCAGTCCGGCTAGCGCGCTTGCTTTGGGAGCAAGAGGTCGCAGGTTCGAATCCTGTCGCCCCGACTTTTGATAGGCGCAGGTTTCCCCATTGAGGGGATAGGCGCATCCTGTCGCCCCGACCAGCAAGTATGACATCAATCGTAGTGACATTTTCAGAGAGCAGGAGACACGAACGTTACAGGAAATGTGATGCGTGTCTCTCTTATTTTAAGGTGTGCTAAAATCATTTACGAAGGATTTTGACATGGCAAAAAAAATCAATGGTGTGATTGAAGCAGTTCGTTATAAAAACGGTCAGATCGTGGCGGTGCGCGCGTATGAACGACGCGGTTTCACCTTCTCTGATCGTCTTCTGATTGACCGCAAAACCATGCTGGAGCGCCTGCAAAAAGGCGAGCAGTTCGTGATCGGCTCGCGGCAGGATCTGCTTGCCAGCACGTTCAACCTTTCCAAATCTGTCATGCTGGTTAAAGCAGATGGACGCGAGTTCATTGCCACGCATGAAAATGCCACGCGCGATGAATTGGAGACTGCCCCGCTCTTCTAGGAATATCCATGCGCGTCATTGATCGTACCCCGTTTCAAGACCGGAATGGAAACATCAACCCAATTGCACGCCTTCAGGGCGCCATACAGTTTGGGTTGAGTTGGTATTCTGAGTTGGAAGCTCAAAAGCGAGTGATCGCTCAATTGGATCGGATGTTGATAGATAAGGGATTTGTCCTGATCCGCAACTTCACCCTGCCGGAGATCGAAGTTGTTATTCCATTGATTCTGATCGGACCGGGTTCGCTTTCTGTGATTCTAGTTTCTCCAGTAAAAGGCGAGTTCGAAGCGAAAGAAACCGAATGGAACATCATCCGCAATGGGGCTTCAACCCCGGCCCGCAGAAACTTAATTGACCTGCTCATCAAACTGACACGCGCGTTTCAAAAATACCTTGATGCTCAAAAAATAAACATTCCCCTGCCGGTCGAGCCGGTATTATTCCTTAGCGACCCTGGGGCGAATGTCGAGCCGGTGCGGCCAGCCGTGCGCATTATCCGCAGTGATGCGATTAAGCAATTCGCGAACGCGCTTAGTCAGGCCGCCCCGGTCTTGCGCGCAGAACAGATTCTTTCTGCCGCAGATTTGATCCTGGAACCGCATCCGCAAGCCGACCAGCCACTGGCAGCCGCGCCTCAAACGGATGAAAGACCCGTCTCGCGCGCGCAGGCAATCTTCAAGGCAAGTCAAACTGCAACACCGGCGAGCCAACCGACCTTGCTTGCGCAAACGCCGAATGCCGTTGGAACTCCACAGGCAAAAACTGCGGCCCCGGCGAAAAGAAAATCCCGCGGAATCACAGGCAGGCAATGGCTCCTGCTTGCCATTCTTGGCATCCTGGAGTGCTGTGTCCTTGCGGGCGGCGTCTATCTCCTTTTCTTCTTGCAACCATAACCCGCATTGACCACACCTTCCCTCTCCATCATTATTCCTGCTCATAATGAAGCCAGGCGCCTGCCACGCACACTGGAACAGGTTTTTTCTTTCTTAAAGACACAGCCTTATACCAGTGAGGTCATTGTTGTCGAAAACGGCAGTACAGACAGCACCTACGAACTGGCCAGTGGATTTGCCAGAACCCATGCCAACCTGATTGTGATCCACGAAGAGCAGCGTGGCAAAGGCAACGCCGTGCGGCGCGGGATGCTGGAAGCGCATGGCGAATACCGTTTCATCTGCGATGCAGACCTATCCATGCCGATTGAAGACCTGCCCAAATTCCTGCCGCCTGCCATGGACGATTTCGACATCGCCATCGCCTCGCGTGAAGCCCCAGGCGCCATTCGCTACAACGAGCCGCCCTACCGTCATCTTGGCGGACGCGCCATCAACCTGGCCATTCGCACATTGATCCTGCCGGGCTTGAATGATACCCAATGCGGGTTCAAATGTTTTCGGGCTGAAACCACAGAAAACATTTTCCGCAAACAAACGCTCGCCGGCTGGTCTTTCGACATCGAACTTCTTTATTTAGCCCGCCGCAGGAAGCTGCGCATCCGTGAGATCCCCATCCACTGGTACTTCGACCCTGACAGCAAAGTCAACGCGGTGCGCGATGCCCTGCGCATGATCAGCGACATTTTCCGCATTCACCTCAATGCCCTGCGCGGAATCTATGACTCCCAAGCCTGACCTGTCCTATGAAAAAGAACTCTGGTCTGCCTGCAACCTCGTTGCTGGATTGGATGAAGCCGGACGCGGCGCGCTCGCCGGACCCGTCTGTGTCGGCGCTGTCGTTCTCCCCCGCGAACACCCGCATCTGCTCCAACACTTGAGCGGAGTTCACGACTCCAAGCAGTTATCTGCCCATACGCGCTCCGAACTTGCCCCACAGATACAGCAAACCGTCCTCGCATGGGGGGTCGGATTTGCCAGCGCCGAAGAAATAGACCAACTGGGAATCGTACCCGCCACCCGCCTTGCTGCGAGCCGGGCGCTGGAAGCGCTTCCTTTTTTTCCAGAATACCTGCTCACGGATTTCCGTCTCGAACTTCCTGAATTAGACCTTTCCCAAACGGCCATCGTCAAAGGCGACCAGCGTTCGCTGAGCATTGCCTGTGCCTCCATCCTTGCTAAAACTGCGCGTGATGAAGTGATGCTCAACTTGCACGATCAATACCCCGAATATGAATTTCCCAAACATAAGGGCTACGGCACCCTGTCGCATCGAAAAAAGATGCGCCAACTGGGTCGCTCTCCCGTTCATCGGAAGACATTTCAGCTAAAAAAATGACGGTCATTTGGATGACCGTCATTTTCGTTTACTTCTTCAAAATACCGCCGCCGGAAAGTTTACTCTCCGGCTTGCTGGAGCGCCAGGCATAATACCCCAAACCTGCGCCGCCCAACAACAACACTGCCCCGAAAATTGCCAGAAACGCCGATGTGCCGCCTTCGCCGCTGCCTTCTTCACTGCCAGGATCAATCACCTGCTCCTGCGATTGAGCGCCAAAATCCACGAAGGCGCGGTCTCCCGCATTCACCTCCAACGAATAACTCAACTCCATCGTCGCGTTAAAATTATCCGGGATACCAACAGTGATATTATAGGTTCCTTCGGGAATGTTCGTAAAACACACACCGGGATACGCCGCCGGATCGGAAGGCAGGACGGTATCCAACGAAGCGGAATATTTCCCATTGATCTCGGTGACGCTCACTGCGCCGCCTTCGACCGCATTCTCAGTCTCTTCGCGCATGGCATTGCCATTAGCGTCATTGAACAACAACACGCAGACTTCCGTTAAACCAGAAAGCGGCGTAGGAGTCACGGTTGGCGTGCCGGGAGTCAGGTTAGTTTGCACCGTTGGCGTCGCTGCCGCCACCACACCGATCAACAATTCCTCGCCTTCCACCAGCGTGCAGTTCTCATCCAGCCGTGAATTCAACTGGCGGAGCTGATCCACGCTGATCGCATGCAAAGCCGCCACACGAAAGCAGTTATCCCCCGGTTGAACCACATAAATAATACGTCCGTCTGCGCCGGGGGTGGGCGTGAGATATTGCTGCGTTCGCGGCGCAGCCCCCACAGGCAGCCACAACCCAAACAGGAACAAACTTAACAGAACAAATAGAATGACGACGCGTTTTGGATTCATCAAAGAAAATTATATCAGATTCGATTTGGTATAAAATAAAGCTGAATCGAGGCGACATGAAGACCCTGATCAAGAACGGAACGCTCATCACTGCGTCGGACACCTTCAAAGCGGATATTCTGATCGAAGACGAAACCATCTCCCGCATCGGACTTAATCTCGAAACGGATTCTGACCATCAAGTGGATGCTTCAGCGAAACTGATTCTGCCCGGCGGCGTGGACCCGCACGTCCACCTCGACCTGCCCATGTTCGACACCGTTTCTTCCGATGACCATTACACCGGTCACAAAGCCGCAGCCTTCGGCGGCACAACAACCGCCATGGATTTCGTCGTGCTTGAACATGAAGGCTTCGACCATTCCGTTGACTTGTGGATGAAGAAAGCCGAAAAAGCCGCCATCGACTATTCCTTCCACATGAACCTGACCCGCTTCGATGACAAGATCGCCAAAACAATTCCTTCATTGATGGGCATGGTCATCCAAACCCTCAAAGTTTTCACCGCGTATAACGGACGTCTGCGCCTTGACGATGGTGGCATCTTCAAAGCCTTGCAAATTGCCAGAGATAACGGCATGTTGGTCATGGCACACTGCGAAAACGGTGACGTGATCGAAACGCTCACGGCACAAGCGTTGGCGCAAGGTCATACCGAGCCGATCTGGCATGCACTCACCCGCCCTGCATGGGGCGCGGTGGAGGCGAGTCTGCGAATGGCGGCGATGGCAGAACAAGCCGATGCGCCCGTGTACATCGTCCACATGAACGCGGCGGGCGAAGTGGACATGCTGCAATACGCCCGCGAGCGCGGCGTGAAAGTGATGGGCGAGACTTGTCCGCAATATCTATTCTTTACCCAAGACCATCTCCGCCGCGACGACGGCGCCAAGTGGATCTGCTCCCCGCCCATGCGCACCAAACAGGATAACACCCGCTTATGGCAGGGGCTTTCAAATGGAGTTTTGCAGACCATCGGCACCGACCATTGCCCCTTCTATTTTGACGGCGCCCGGTCCATCGTCTACGAAGGAAGCGAGATCGCCATCCCCGGCAAAGAACTGGGCATGCACGACTTCACCAAGATTCCCAACGGCTTGCCCGGCATCCAAGACCGCATGCCAGTGTTATGGACATGCGGCGTGAACGCAGGCTACATTACCCCGAATCAATTCGTGGCATATACCTCCACCAACCCGGCAAAGATATTCGGTTTATATCCGCGCAAAGGCGCGCTCGTCCCCGGCGCCGATGCCGATATTGTGATCTGGGACCCGGAAAAGCAAGTTCGATACGGCGTGGCACACTCACACCAGCGCACTGACTACAATCTTTTTGAAGGCTGGGAACTGCAAGGCTGCCCCGAGAAAGTCTTCCTGCGCGGTAAACTGATCGTCAATGGCGACGAATGGAAAGGCAAACGCGGCGGCGGAAAGTTTTTGAAGCGTAACGCGGGCGAGGTTTTGTAGCCCTATAGGTAGGGCGGGCTTTTAAGTAGAACGCCAAAAAAATTTAACACCACAATCCGACCGCCGACGGCGAACCGCAGTCTATGGTCTGCAGTCGGCCGTCAATATCTATAAAGAAACATTCGACGATTTACTTATCCCGCCATGCAATTTATTTCATATAACGACAAAACACGGAGAATCTTTTGGACCTTTTACTTTCAAATTTATTGACCCCTATGGTCTTGTGCTATGTGCTGGGTTTTACTGCTGGCACGCTCGGTTCAGATTTGCGCGTGCCCAAGCAATTTTACGAATCCATCACCATCTACCTGCTCTTCGCCATCGGCTTCAAAGGCGGTGTGGAAATTTCCCAAACCGGGCTGATCTCCATGATATTGCCCGCCATCGCCAGCATTGCGCTTGGACTTTTAATCCCGCTTTACTGCTATCCGCTGCTTCGCCGGCTCGGCAAATTGGACCGGGAGAATTCCGCCTCCATCGCAGCGCATTATGGCTCGGTCAGCGCCGTCACATTTGCCGCTGCGCTTGCCATGCTCGACACGCTCAAGATCCCATACGACGGTTTCATGAACGCGCTGCTGGCATTAATGGAATCGCCCGCGATCATTCTTGGCGTGGCCTTGGCGGGCCGCGCCCGTCATCTCGAGTCAACAGAAGAAGTCACGCCAACAGTCGATTGGCCTTTCTTTCTGCGTGGAGCCTTCCTCAGCAAAAGCGTGGTACTGCTCATTGGCGGCATGCTCATTGGCGCGCTCTCCGGCGAGAATGGCTACAAGACCATGGAGCCTTTGCTGGTGGCTCCCTTCAAAGGCGCGCTCAGTTTCTTCCTGCTTGAGTTGGGTGTGGTCGCCTCCGAACGCCTCGGAGATTTGAAAAAGGTTGGCTTTTTTCTTGCCGGGTTTGGTATTCTTGTCCCCATCGTCAATGGCATCCTTGGCGTATTGGTCGGTTGGATGGTCGGCTTGAACCTTGGCGGCGCCACCCTGCTGGGGGCGCTCGCTGCCAGCGCTTCATACATCGCCGCGCCCGCCGCCATGCGTGTGGCTGTGCCAAAAGCGAACCCCGCCATCTCATTGACCGCTGTGCTTGCTATTACTTTTCCCTTTAACATCACCTTTGGGATTCCGCTCTACTTAAGCATCGCTAACTGGCTCTTCAGAACATGACCCCACTTCTGACCCTTTCGCCTCATAACCCGGACCCTGACCTGATTCGCCAAGCCGCGGCAGTGATCCAACGCCGGGGGGTAGTCGCCTTCCCCACCGAAACCGTGTATGGTCTCGGCGCCAATGCGCTGGACGAAGAAGCCGTGGCAAAGATATTCCATGCCAAGGGGCGACCTTCCAACGACCCGCTGATTGTGCATATGGCATCCGTAGACGAAATGAATCTCGTCGCTGCAAATGTGCCGCCTGTGGTGAAAAAACTAGCCGCGCACTTCTGCCCCGGTCCGCTGACATTTGTACTGCCCAAACTTCCACATGTTCCGGCATCGGTTACGGCTGGGTTGAACACGGTGGCAGTGCGCGTGCCTGCTCACCCAATTGCGTTGGCATTGATTCGTGAAAGCGGCGTGCCGATTGCCGCGCCTTCTGCAAATCGCTTTGGTCATACCAGCCCAACCACGGCGCAACACGTGCTAGACGACCTGAACGGCCGCATCGACATGATCCTCGATGGCGGGGCGGCATCTGTTGGCGTTGAGTCGACAATATTGGATGTAACCCGCGAACCGGTAATGATTTTGCGCCCGGGCGGGGTGGCGCATGAGGCAATCGAAAGAATCATTGGCAAGGTTGAATTGCGTAACAACCGCCCCAACTCGGATGACGAGGCGCAAGCCGCACCGGGGTTGTTGGGCAAACATTACACCCCCAATGCAGAATTAATTTTGTGCAAAGGTGAAAAAGACTCAGCGTTGGAAAAACTGTTTGGCTTGGCAAAGCAGGCACAAGCGGAAGGAAGAAGCGTGGGGCTGCTGCTTGCAAATGAAGACATGGCATCCTTCGAGTCTTGCGTGCCGTATCCACTTGGCTCATCCGCTGACCTTGAATCGATTGCGCGAAATCTTTATGCAGGCATGCGCGCATTGGACAACCAGGGCGTGAGCTTGATTCTCACACGCGATTTTGGAAAACAAGGCTTGGGGCTGGCGATCCATGATCGTTTGCTGCGAGCGGCAAGTCAGATCATCTAATTTTGGAGGAGAGAAAATGTCTCACAAGTGCGAAGCGATCGTCGTTCATTGTATGGATTTTCGGTTGCAGTCCTACATCAATATTTGGCTGGAAGCGAATCTTGGAAAGAACAGTTATGACCGTGCCGTCATGGCGGGCGGCGTATATGATGTTTATGATGTGATCCGTCAGGTGGATATTGCGGCGCGGCTGCATGGCATTTCAAAAGTCATCCTCATCAACCACGAAGATTGCGGCATGTACGGCCCCGGTGGGACGGAGGAACGCCATGAAGACGACCTCGATAACGCCGAAGATAAAATTCGCCGATTGTTCCCCCATCTTGAAGTGGATACATATTACTTAAAATTGGACGGAACCTTCGAGCAATACTCGTGATTGAATAATGTTTATTTCATTAACCCATTGGTTGTTTTGGCTCCCCCTCTCAATGTTTGATGAAGCAGCAACTTGGGCGAATTAATATCTTAAGACTTGTTTTGAACACTATACAATTAAGACCCATCCGCTTTATTGGGCATCTGATAATGCAGATTTTTTTCTTTATTCTCTTAATTTTCATCGTCGCATTTGGGGGAACGATAGGCTAAAAACCTTCTGCCGCGTACTCGCCCCAAACTCTGCGTAACGTGTTACAGATCTCGCCGAGGGTCATATCATTCTCCACACATTCAATGAAGAGGGGCATCAGGTTTTCGGCGCCTTTGGCGGCTTCGATCAATCGTTCGCACAACTGATCAATTACGCTCTGGTTTCTGTTCTCTCGCAGTTTCTTCAACTTCTCGCGCTGACCCAACTCGATGGAGGTATCCACTTTCAAGCGTTCCAACGTCAACGTTTCTTCCACAGTGAATTGATTGACGCCGACAATCACTTGCTCTTTCTTCTCGATGGCTTGTTGCGCCGCATATGCCGCGTTTTGGATTTCATTTTGCATGAACCCGCGTTCGATGGCTTGCAGCGCGCCGCCCATCTCGTCGATCTTGGCGATGTAATCCAGCGCGCCTTTTTCAATTTCATCGGTGAGGTGTTCAATAAGATACGAACCTGCCAGCGGGTCAATCGAGTCTGCCACGCCGGATTCATACGCGATGATCTGTTGAGTCCGCAGCGCCACACGGACAGATTTTTCAGTAGGCAGCCACAAGGCTTCGTCCATCGAGTTGGTGTGCAGAGATTGGGTCCCACCGAGGACGGCGGATAGCGCTTGGAGGGTCACGCGCACTACGTTGTTTTCCGGCTGCTGCGCAGTGAGAGTCGAACCGGCGGTTTGCGTATGGAAGCGCAACTGCCATGAAGAAGGCTTCTGCGCTTTGAAGCGTTCGCGCATGATGCGCGCCCA
>JACAEP010000251.1 GCA_013388795.1 Chloroflexota bacterium
ACGTTGATCTTCTCAACATTGGTATAGAAGAAGAAACGTGCGCCGCGATTTTTCGCACCAATGGCAAGGGCGTTGGTGAGACAAGTCGGGTCAATGGAGCCATCGTTGGGGGTGTAGGCTGCGCCAACCACGCCGGTGATGTCCATGAGCGGGAACATGTCTTGCGCTTCTTTGGGCGAGATCAACTCCATGGGCACGCCGAAGGAGCGGGCGAGACCGACGAGGCGCTTGGTTTCTTCCATGCGTTCGTGAGAAGAAGCCAAACGAATGCCGCCGACTTCGCGCCATGAGGTGTCTTGTCCGGTTTCGGCTTTGAGGCTGCGATACAGATCGGTGCTGTAGTGCATCATGCGGGTCAGGTTCGCGTCGGAGCGCATCTGCCCGACGAGGCCCGCCGAGTGCCAGGTGGAGCCGGAGGTTAATTCGTGGCGTTCAAGGACGACAACATCCTTCCAGCCGAGTTTGGTGAGATGATAGGCGATACTGCTTCCACCCACGCCGCCGCCAATGATGACGACCTGGGCTTGCGTTGGGAATTCAGACATGTATGTCTCCTAAGAGCATTTACCACGAAGGACACCAAGGTCACAAAGTTTTTTTTGATTTTCCTTAGTGTACTTCGTGCCCTTTGTGGTTTAGATTTTTTATTTTTGCCAGATTGAATCCGGTCTTGCCATTTCTGCCACAATATCGAAGGTAGAGATAGCGCCCAGCGGGAAGGAGTCTGGGTTTTCTTTATCCACAACGACCAAACGATGATAGTGATTTTGAATGAGCATATCTGCGGCTTCGCGCAGGCTGGCGTTGATGTCGATGGTGAGGGCGGGGTGCATCACATCGCGGACGGTTAATTTTTCATCCACGCCGTTTTTGACGAGATGCAACAGGTCGTGTCCGCTGACTACGCCGAGGACTTTGCCGTTCAAGTCCACGACCAATACCGAGCGCCAGCCGGAGGAGGTCATGGCATAGGCTGCTGAAAGAACAGGCGTCTTGCCGCGGCAAACGAGAATGGCATGCGACATCACGTCACCGACTTTCTCGCGTTTGGATTTGATTCTTTCTGTAAGGCTGGCGACAAAATCAGAAAGGGAAATTGTGCCAACCGGTTTTTCATTTTCCAAAACTAAAAACCGCCCAACTCTTTTCTGCATGAAAAGATCGGCGGCTTCTGTCAGCGGGGTGGCGGCTTGGATGGAGTCCACAGGCTTGGTCATGATGTCTGAGGCGGTTAACTTCCGCATGGTGTTGAGGCTTTCGGGGTCTGAAGAAAGCCATTCGCCTGCCATCAGGTCAAAGTCTGAAATCACTCCGACAATGCGACCATCACGGTCTGTCACGAACAAGGCATGCACTTGATGTTGATCGAGCAAAGTTGCAACTTGCCCCAAAGTGGCATCGGGTTTGCAAGTGATCACGCCTTTGTGCATCAGGTCTTTGACAAGTGTTGTCATGGAGTCTCCAAAAAAGAAGACCCAACAGGTTTACATGATTTGGCTGTCAGGTCTACATAACAAATCTATTATAAGCAAAAAATCAAAATCTTGCAAATTCCTTCAGATTCTTATATAATCCGTCAGATGGGTAAACCCCTCATTCCCGCGCAACGTAGAGAAAAGATTCAAGAGTTTCTTGGCATTCATCAGATCGCGCGCACTGCCGATCTAATGGACTTGCTTGAAGCTTCTGAGGCTACGGTTCGCCGCGACTTGGAGTGGCTGGAGCAAAAAGGAATTTTGGAGCGCACGCATGGGGGCGCTGTTCTTAATCAACGTGTGATCTTCGAGCAGGAATATCAATTACGCCTCAAAAATTTTCCCGACGAAAAGAAACAGATCGGTGAGTTTGCCGCCACCTTCATTGAAGAGGGCGATATTGCTTTTATCAACAGCGGCACTACGGCCGCGCAAGTGTTGCAGCATGTTCCAAGAAATCCGCGTATTACGGTCTTTACAAATAATGTCAGCGCTTTGGTGGATGTTGGCGACCCAGGCTTTTCTCTCAACCTGACCGGAGGCGAGTTTCAGGCTCGGTCCAACTCTCTTTCCGGCCGCTTCGCGCTGGACAATTTGGGACTGGTCTTTGCCAACAAAGCCATTCTCGGCGTGGATGGAATCTCGTTGAAACACGGGCTGACGGTTCCTACCAACCCCGAAGCCGAAGTGGTGCGCAAGATGATCGAGCGTACCAAGGGAAAGATCATCATTGTGGCAGACCATAGCAAGTGGGGGGCGGTATCCAATTTTCATGTGGCAAATATTGATGCGATGGATACGCTGGTCACCGATGCGGGTTTTAGCAAACAGGCAAAAAAGGAGCTGGCGGAATATTCCATCGAAGTGTTTCTTGCGAATGGCGCTGCTGGTAGATGATCGGGTAGATAGGTGAGCAGATAATTATGGAGCGGAAGCCGTTGTATCAATCTCCGGGCAAGAAGGGCAAGCGGGGTTTTGAAGATTTGGAGTGTTATCAACTGGCGTTGGAAGTGAAATATGAGGTGGGGAGGTAGGTAAGTACACAAGTGCATTACCTGTTTAGGTGTTTACCTTTTTCCCTTTACTCTTTACACACACCCAACACACGGAGCAAAGATGAAAACTCATGCAGAGATTGTGGTCATTGGCGGTGGAATTTATGGGGCGCAGGTTGCCTATCATCTTGCCAAGAATGGGCGCAAGGACGTTGTGATTTTGGAAAAGGGTGAAATTGCAAGCGGCGAGTCTTCGCATGCGGCGGGATTGGTGACGCAATTTGCAACGTCACAAGCCATGCTGCGCTTTCGCATGTATAGTGTGCAGTTGTATAAAGACTTGGGTTTGTTCGATACGGTGGGAAGTTTGCGTGTGGCTTCGAGCAAGGAACAGTTGCTTGAGATGGAACGCAGCGTCAGCCGTGCCAAGGCATTGGGGTTGGATTGCGAAGTCATCTCGCCCGAAGAGTCAAAAAAGTATATGCCGCAGATTTCGGATAAAGATTTGTATGGCGGCATTTATTTGCCCGGTGATGGTCAACTTGACCCATATACTGTCACCACGTCAATGGCGCGCTTTGCCAAAGAACTTGGCGTGGAAATCTATACCAATACCCGCGTGACTGGAATCAAAGTGTCGGCGAAGGGAGAGGTTGAAGCGGTTGTAACAGACAAGGGCGCGATCCGATGCGAGATCATCGTCAACGCGGCAGGCATGTGGGCGCCACGCATCGCCGCCATGGCTGGGTTGCACATCCCAACGACTCCGGTCGATCATCAACATATTGCGTTGCGAGCCGTGCCCGGGCATGAGTTCGATGCGAACACTCCGTGTTTGCGCGACCCCGATAATTTGGTGTATATGCATCAAGAACGGGGCGGGCTTGTCATCGGTGGATATGAGCCGAAGCCGCTGCCGCGCTGGATCGATGGCACGCCGTGGGAGCATGGCAGCAGAAGTTTCCCCGGTGATATGGATCAATTCGAGATGCTGCTTGAAGGCGCGATTCGACGTTTGCCGTTTTTGGATCAGGCGGGCATTATTACGTTGGTGCGTCATCCCGGCGCGTACACGCCTGATTGTCATCCGCTGCTGGGACCAATGCCCGGCGTGAAAGGTTTTTGGATGCTGGCGGGCATGTCGCTGAATGGCTATGGCGGCGCGGGCGGCATGGGCAAGTTGATGGCGGAGTGGATCATCGATGGCGAAGCGCCGATGGATGTGTACGGCTATCGCGCTACCCGCTTTGGAAATTATTATTCCGATTTCAAGTATGCGGCGGAACGTACGATGGAAAGCGTGAAGTATTACTATCGCTTGCGCTTCCCGCATGATGAACACGAAGAGGCACGCCCGCATCGCACCAGCCCCGTGCATTATCGTTTGATGGAGAATGGCGCAGTCTTTGGCGAGAAGTTCGGCTGGGAGCGCGTGAACTATTTCGACCCCGGCAAAGAATGGCGGCGCATGGGGGAGGATCAGCGCAAGTGGGGCTGGGCAAAACCACCCTACTTTGAACGAATGCGTCAGGAACATATTGCCACCCGTGAGCGCGTCACTTTGTTTGACCTGACCTCGTTTGGCAAGATCGAATTAAAAGGTGAAGGCGCATTGCCTTTGTTGCAGAGATTGACTTCGAGCAATATTGATAAACCCGTTGGCAG
>JACAEP010000091.1 GCA_013388795.1 Chloroflexota bacterium
CGGACGTGGGGGCGGGAGGACATGGGGAATGCAGAAGGGTGAATGAGGAATGATGAATTTGGCAAGTAGTCATTGGAGACTGGCAATTAGAAAATCGCTAATCTCCAATCTCTATTTACTATATTACGAATTATGAATTCCGCATTTCTTCCACTGCTTCTTTCAGCCCTTCTTCCAAGGTCACTTGTGGTTTGTAGCCAAGCATGTCCATGATTTTCTTGGGCGTGCCGATGGAGCGATAAATATCTCCAGCGCGCGGTTCGGCGTGGACGTGTCTGGGGGCATTCGGGAAGATTTGGTAGAGGATGTCGAGCAGGTCGAGCAGGCGGGTTTCGACTCCAGTGCAGACGTTAAAGATCTGCCCCGGCGCAGCGGGGTGTTCGGCGGCGAGCAAGTTGGCTTGCACCACATCGCGCACGTTGACCAGGTCACGGCTTTGACCGCCATCGCCAAAGATGGTGACAGGTTTGTTGTCTAACATGCGGCGGATGAAGATCGGCACGGCGGCGGCGTACATGGAATCCGGTCGCTGGCGTGGACCGTAAACATTGAAGTAACGCAAGGCAACCACTTCAAAATTAAAAGATGAAGTGTAGAGTTGACCGTAAAGTTCATCCACACGCTTGGAAGTGGCGTAGGGTGATAACTGCCGCAAGGGCGTATCTTCTGAAAGCGGATAGGCTTCCGAGTCGCCATACACTGCCGCGCTGGTGGCGAAGACGGCACGCTTCACGCCCGCCTTTCGGGCGGCTTCAAATAAAATGGATGTTCCCGTCACGTTGACGTCGAAACATTCCTGCGGTTTTTCCATCGATTGAGGGACGGAGACAAACGCCGCTTCGTGGAAGATGATGTCCACGCCTTGAACGGCTTGAGCAACGGCATTGGCATCGCGTAAATCGCCTTCGATGATCTCCACATCCAAGCCTTTGAGGTTCTCGCGCTTGCCAGAGGAAAAATTGTCAAAGACGCGGACGGCGTGTCCGTTTTCCGACAAGACGCGTGAAATGTGTGAGCCAATAAAGCCCGCGCCGCCGGTGACTAGATACTTCATAGGTTATCTCCCGGTTCTTCTTAAGACAGTTCCTATCGTTCTAAGCACAATACTAAAATCCATGCCGAGGGTGCGGTGTTTGATGTAATACAAGTCGTACTCCAGCTTCACCACCGTTTCCTTGATGGTGGCAACGTAACCATAATTGATCTGCGCCCAACCCGTCAGGCCCGGCTTTACCAGCAGACGCGCACGATAAAACGGGATTTGTTTCTGATATTCTGCCACCAATTCCGGGCGTTCCGCTCGTGGTCCAACCAGACTCATCTCCCCTCGTAGAACTGCCCAGAATTGGGGGAGTTCATCCAAACGGGTCTTCCGCAAAAAAGCGCCCACGCGGGTCACACGCGGGTCGTTCTCTTCCGCCACCTTGGGCTGACCATCGGCTTCTGCATTCTGTTTCATGGTGCGAAATTTCAAGATGCTAAAGGTTTGAGCGCCTTTGCCCAACCTCGGTTGCGAATAAAAAACAGGAAAACCGGTTTCAAGCACAATGGCAAATGCAATAAACGGCAAAAGAGTTATGAAGATCAAGGTTCCCACAATACCGCCGGCAATATCCATGCTGCGCTTTAGAAGTTCATATAACCCATGCACGCGGACCTGATCCACAAACGAACGAATGACCCAGTCTGTTTCGAGGTGCTCAATGGGCACACGCTGGGTCAATTCTTCGTACATGATCGGCATACGAGTCACTTCGATGCCGCGCTCTTGAACATCGAGAACCGTCTGGAACGTCTCGCCTTTAATTTCGCCGGTAACAGCCACGACCACATCAGAGATGCGGTAATCTTCGATCAAATCAAGCAGGTGTTCGCTATCGTCCAAGACGGCAAACCCATGGTAGGACTTGCCGCGTTTGGCAGGATCATCATCAATAAAGCCAATAAGAAGAAACGGCGGGGGATTGAGTTTCCGATATGCCTCCACCAGTGTGCGGCCAGCTTTGCCAGCGCCAAGCACAAGCACACGCCGCATCAAACCGGATGAGGTGTAGAGTCGGATATAGATGGCGCGCCAGCCCAAAGTCAGGATGGAAGCGAAGACAAGGAAGGCGCCGATTGCGATACGAGGCAGAGAGTTTGGATCAGTGTTGATCGTAAAGACGAGTGAATATCCCAACAAGCCCACCAGCGGCGCAACGGCGATTCCGCGCAGGGTCTTTCGCCAATTGGAAGCCGTGTGAATCTCGTACGAGTCGATCATCAGCAGGAGCCAGATCAGCGGCAAAATATAAAACCAGAATGGGACTTCGATCTGGATGATGCGCTGCGCCACATTCGGTTTTACGCCGCTCTCGATCAGGCGGTAAAGGGAATACTGGTACCAAAAATAGATTGCCCCCGCCATCGCGGCCGCCGATGCAATGAAATCCCCGATCAACAAAACCATGCGCTGTTCGCTGGGTCTTAATCGCAGTGAGGGACGATAAATATCAGCCATTCTTGAACATACTCGTAATGCCGCTCCACAAGAAACCTGCGCCCCATGAAATGTGCATGGTCGCTATGGCAAGCGGCAGCCCCCAAATAAGAAACCCTTTCCTCGTCTTGAGCGCCAGCTGCAAACCGGCAAGCCCTAAAATGAAAAAGTAAGCGGAGATTTGCAAGCCAAGCAACACCCGGGCAACCGGCCAGCCCAAGGATAACACAATCAAGGTGACCAGAATGGATACAAACAGGGGGGGCAATGCCTGACGCCAGCGCAAGGTGTGCGGATAACGCTTGAGCATTTTAAATTTCCAAAAACCGTAACGCCAGTATTGTTCAGCCAGTTTTCGCAAGGTACTGCGCGAAAAATAAATGGATCGTATGGAAGGGTCCAGCCAAACTACGCCGCCTGATTCGCGCACGCGGGTATTGAACTCGTAATCTTCATTGGATAAAAGCGTCTCATCTAATGCGCCGATCTTTTCGATCAGGCTGCGGCGGAAAGAACCAAATGGGACGGTATCCACCGCGCCCGGCTTGGACTGGAGGCGGTACAGCGCGTCTCCTACTCCCAATGGATGAGCAGCCGCGTATGAGATTGACTTTGCAATCCATGTTTCTGCGCCGGGTTGAATATCCCAGGCGCCGCCCACGTTATCGCCCCTGCCGGTTTGATGCGCTGCGACACATCGCTCCACATATTCAGGGATGGGCATGGAGTGCGCGTCCAGCCGAATGATGATCTCGCCGCGCGACTCGCGAATGGCCTGGTTCACCCCGGACGGAATGGTGCGGGCCGCGTTATCCACCACGCGGATGGGAAGGTCGGTATATTTTTTTTGAAACTCAGCAATGACTTCGCGGGTGCGGTCTGTGGAAAAACCATCCGAAATCACCACCTCCATGTTTGATAATGGATAAGTTTGCAAACGCAAAGCCTCCAACAATTTGCGAATGGTGGTTTGTTCGTTGTAACATGGGACGATGATGGAAACAGAAGGTTGATCTGGCATGGTTCCGGCAAGATGCCGCCGCCATGAAGCGGCGGCGATGCATTCAGATTACTTTTTGCGTAGAGGCTGCGTCACAGTTGGCGGCGCCAGCGGAAGGACAACCTCCATGGTGGCGCCTGGTACTGCGCCATTTCGGACACTAATTCTACCACCATGCGCAGCGACAATTTCATGCGCGATGGCCAACCCCAGCCCGGCGCCATGCGCCTCACCGCCTTTTCGAGAGGGGTCTGCCTGATAAAAACGCTGGAAGATATGAGGCAGATGTTCCTCTGGAATGCCTGCGCCGGTATCACTCACCTCAATGTGCATTTTATCCATATTCACGAACGCTTGCAAAGTTACCACCCCGCCCCTAGGGGTGAACTTGAGCGCATTATCAACCAGATTTGTGAAGACCTGCGCCAGGCGGTCGCCATCTGCGATGAGCGGCGGCAGGGCTTCAGGCACATCCACTTCGATCGTCACGCCAGCCCGCTGAGATTGGGGCGCAAATTTTTCGGCAATCGAATTCAACAAGCCGCGCAGTTGCACAGGCGCCATCTTAAGGTCTGCTGTGCCTGCGTCCAGTTTGGCGAGATCGAGCAGGTCAAGCGCCATACGGTGCATTCGCCCGGCTTCATTGTAAATCACTTGCGCCGCTTTTTCACGCGCCTCTTTTGTATCTGCTGTGCCATCGAGCAGGGCTTGAGCAAACCCCTGAATGGATGTGAGCGGCGTTTTCATTTCATGGGAGACATTCGCCACAAATTCACGCTGAGATCGCTGACTTGCCTGCATGCGCATCATCATCGAGTTAAATGCCCGCGTCAGTTCCTGGACCTCGCGCGGGCCTGCCGCTTCGAGAGGCGTAGCCTGCGCCGACGGCATGCCTCCCGCCGCGTTGACCAGCTTCTGCAACGGGGTGGCGATCCAGCCGGATATCAGATACGCCAAAATCAGCGACAACAGCAATGCAATCACGCCGCCGATCAGAATGATGGGGATGAATTCATCACTAAAAATATTCAAGATGGAGATGCTCGGACGCGGTGTTGCAACCATTAAGAACGATCCATCCGGCAATTTTTCGATGAAGTACAGCCAGGAAGTTCCATCCTCATCGCGCATAAGCGGCAGGTTCTTAAGAAAACGACGACCTTCAGGAAAACTCAGAGCTTTTTTATTGGGCGAGGTGTCCAACAGGATTTGATGTTCCCTTGAGAACAAGATCACCCGAACCTTGAAAGTCTGCGCGGTGCGTTCCGCCAGATTTTCGAAAGGCGGCGGGTTCGGCTCTTTCAAACGCTCCTGCAGTACGACATGCACCGCCCGCAATCGCTCTGTTGTCTGACGATATAGAATTGGGTTGCGAAAAAGGGAGATAAACAGAACAATCGTCACAACGCTTAGCGCTGTGACGATGAGAAGCGCATAACTTAACCAAAGGCGGAAACGAAGAGAGGAAAGCATGGCGGAGGACTTTACACGTTATGAATTACAGCGCGCAATCTGCGATCATGCAATAAGTTTATAGCCCACCCCCGTAACGGTTTCGATCTTTATAGCGCCGCTTTCCAATTTCCTGCGAAGATGCGCGATGTGAACATCCACAGTGCGGGTCTGCCCGTAATAGTCAAACCCCCAGGCTTGTTGAAGCAATTGTTCGCGGGTGAAAACGCGTCCGGGCTGCTCTGCCAGAGTGAGCAACAGGTCAAACTCCTGGGCGCGCAAGTCGAGGGCCTGTGAAGCGAGGCGGGCTTCCCGTGAAGAAGGATCCATCATCAAGTCGCCGCAGTGGATCGGCTTGCCGTCGGCTGATTTTTTCGAGTCGCTCCTTCGCAAAATCGCCTTAACCCGCGCCGTCAACTCGCGCGGGTTGAAGGGTTTGGTCATGTAATCGTCCGCGCCAAGTTCGAGTCCGAGGATTTTGTCGATGTCTTCGTCCCGCGCCGTCAGCATGATGATCGGGACGTCATTACCCGCCGATCGCAGCCGGCGACATACATCGAAGCCGTCCACCTTTGGAAGCATGACATCCAACACAATGAGGGCCGGCTTTTGTTTTGCCGCTGCTTCCATGGCGTATTCGCCGTCGGCAGCCTCATGAACGCGAAACCCGTCGCGTTCCAGATACATACGCGCAAGCTCAATAATGGATGGCTCGTCATCCACGAGCAGGATCAATTCAGAGGACATTTATGCCAGCGCAACGCACTCGATCTCAACCAACGCATCCTTAGGCAAGCCTGCCACAGCAACCGTAGTACGGGCGGGCGGGTTCTCACGAAAGATTTCAGCGTACACCGCATTCATCTTTGCAAAATCCGTCATGTCCCTGAGAAAAACTGTGGTCTTTACGACTTTATCCATGCTGCTGCCTGCGGCTTCCAAAACATTCCTGAGATTGGCAAGCGCCTGGCGGGTTTGCGCTTCGATACCGCCGGGAACCAATTCCATTGTGGCGGGGTCAAGACCCACCTGACCCGCCGTGTAAACTAAATCGCCAATGTGAATGGCTTGCGAATAAGGACCAATGGCTTTGGGGGCGTTATCGCTGTGAATGACGCGTCTGTTCATAATTTCCTCGCTTCAGCTGAAATGGCAAGCGGGCTTATTTTATCGCTTGTCTCGCATTTCTGGGAACAGTTCGAGGAAATGGCGGCGTCATCGAGAACGAACATCCCGATGACGCCAACCCGCTTTTTGCTTGAATTAAGAATCCCGGCCCTTGCCCGAGCGGTCTTCATTCGCCTCACGGAAGGCTTTGAGCGCCTCGCGCAACGCCTTGAACGTGCCGCCCATCGATTCCTTGATGGACTTCATCTCGTCGCGGACTTGCTGCAAGGTCGCCAGGGCCTGATCAGAATCCACAACCTTGCCATCTGCATCGAAACCCGCATGCGCGGCGAAGACCTCGCCCAAAGCGTCATAATCCGGTTTGGCGGCGGTCAGAGCATCGGCGTAGGCATCCAAGGCGGTCTGCAAAGCCGAGACATCCTTGCCGTTTTCGGCGGCTTTATCAATCATGCCTTGAATTTTGGCAACGTGAGCGTCGATGTCTTCAAACCCTTTGCCCATGCGCTCGTAGGCCTTGCGGGCGCGCGCCCAAGCCTGCTCCAACTTCTCGTCGGTCAACTGACCCTGGGCAAACACTTGGGTCGCTGGGATCGCCGCAAAGACCAGCGCGAGGGCTAATGCCGCCATCATCAATTTTGAAAATACATTTTTCATTGTAAACCTCCTTTCAGGTTACAAGGAGATTTTAAAGATGGGCAGTTAGCGCAGTGTGGCAGGGTTGTAAAAAAGTTGTAAATTTTCCCCTGCCCCAACCCGCTATGGAGGCGGCAAAACAATCGGAGTGAGAGTCATGGTGGGCAGCGGAATGGGCGTTGGCGGCAATTCCACCCACCCGCTATAAGCAAAATATTCTGAAAGGAATTGCGCCCGCTCGCGCTCATTCATCGGGCGCGGACGGGAGAAATCCTCCAGCATGGCGGTCAGCAACTCCGTGCCGATGTATTTGCCGTCATAGAAAACGTGCCGATCGATAAATTCGCGGCGGGTTTCGTCAATCACCGAGCCGTCGGGCAATTCGTAGGTCATCTGGTCAAAAAACAAGTTTCCCAAGCCAAAGTGAATGAAGGAGTTTTCACGAAACTCCATCAAATGCGGATAATGCGCCTGCGAACCGCTGACAATCGTTGCGCCGGCATCGGCAACCGCATGAAAGCCTTCTTCGTGCTTGTAGCACGGGCCCGAGTGGTAACATTCTTCATGCTGGAACGTAAAGATGACCATATAGCCCTGCGCGGCCACATCTCGAATTTGCTTTTCAAAAAATTCGTAGTCACAATCGGCGGCGCCGGGTTTGAAGTCGGTTGCTTTCACAAAGCCGTACGAAAGTTTGCCATTGCAGCCCATGAAAGCGATCTTATTCCCATTCAACTCCATAAGCACAGGCGTGCGCGCCTCTTCTTTGTTCGCGCCGCCGCCATAGTAGGGCAAGCCCGCCTGTTTGTAAATATCCAGCGTATTCAACATGGCTTGGGCGCCGCGGTCTGCAAAATGGTCGCCGGTCAATTCGATCACATCCGCGCCAACATACTGAAGCAATTCAAAATATTTCGGATCGCTGCATAGAATAAAGTTCTTGTAGCCCGGCTGGGGTTCGGGGCATGCCGGGTCAAACGGCACTTCATTGCTGATGTGCGTAACATCTGCGTTGTAAAGCCAATCGTAGATTAACTCTCCGGGGCGGGTCACGCCTTTTAATTCCATCATGTACGCCGTGGCGCGTACCATGGCAGTCACACCGGTCATGACCACCGTCGTCATCTTGGCTGCATCCCGGTTCGAGGCGGGCAGTTCAAACGAAGCATCCGTCAACCCAAAGGTCACCTTCAATACATAAGCATTCGCGTCGAACTCCTTGCGGATTGGCGACTGGCCATCCACCAGCAACACTTTCCATTTGGGTTGAATTTCTTCGAACGGGATGATCGCCCAGTTATAAGGCTGCGTCCACGCCTCGGCAAGAATCTCATCCGCAGCAACGCTTCGTACCGCGCCGGGAGCGGGTTCGCCCCACAGGGCAGTCAACGCCCTCAGGGTGGATTCTGCCATGAGCAGCGGATGACCGTTCCCGGTCAGGGACGAGCCGTTTTTCCACGCGGAGATCAAGTCTGCAGACGGGATGCCATCTGTCACGGTTGGGAACGGCGCAACGAGGGCATAAATCCACACAGACCCTGAATTGGAAACATCCAGGCGCTGGGTGGCAAACTCCGGCAAAGCGGCAATGGGCAAGCCGGAGCGTTTGGCGATTTTATGCAATTCCGCAGGGACAGCATCGCTCACCCATAATGCCGCAGCTGGCGGCGGCTGGGTGGAGGCGGGTTGAAGCGTGACAGTGGGCGCAAGGGTAGTCTCTTTGGCAGCCGGGGAACAGGCAGAGACCAACATGAACAGGATGAGAAGCAGTGAATGTTTTTTCATGGCAAAAGGAAAAGTACGAAGCGAAACGCCTCGTACTTATAAACTGACTGGCTTAAAGGCGCGAGGGGGCGTTTATAACACAGGCATCATTAAACGACCACTTGCGCCAATGTATAAGATTTGAGCGCGTCCTGATCAACGGTGACGCCCAAGCCAGGTTTGTTTGGCACGTCAATGGTGGAGTCGGGGTTAAGGACAAAGCGCTCATGGGTGATGTCGCGGGCATAGTAACGGTCGGAGGCAGAGACGTCGCCGGGCAGTCTGAAATTCGGCATGGATGATAGGGCCAGGTTGGAGGCGCGTCCGATCCCTGTTTCCAACATGCCGCCGCACCAAACGGGCATTCCATTTTGTTGGGCAATATCGTGAGTCTGAATGGCCTGGCTTAATCCGCCCAACCTGCCTGCTTTGATGTTGATGATCTTGCAGGCGTTCATTTCGATGGCATAGCGCGCATGTCTTGGAGAGACGATGCTTTCGTCGAGACAAACAGGGGTGGTGAACTTTGCCTGGAATTTATGATGATCCCAAATATCGTCTTCGAAGAGCGGTTGTTCGATCAGCAGAAGGTTTAAGTCGTCGAGCGGTTTGAGCGCATCGGCATCGTCCATAGAGTAGGCAGAGTTGGCATCAACTTGCAAACGGATGGTCGGAAAGGCTTGACGAATGGCTTGGGTATAGGTCACATCTTTGCCGGGCTTGATCTTGAGCTTTACGCGGGTGTAACCGCTGCTTACAAAGTTTGCAACAGTTTCGACCAGTTTTTCAGGCGATTCTTGAATGCCGACTGAAACCCCCATTTCCACTTTGTCATGCACGCCGCCAAGCAATTCCTTGAGTGATTTATTTTCACGCTTGCCAATCAAATCCCAGATCGCCATTTCCACACCGGCTTTGGCAAGGTGATGCCCGCGGATGGATTGCGTGCGGTTTTGAAAATCGAGCGCATCCTTGATGTCTTTGCCAAGCGCCAGCGGTATGATAAAATCGCGCAGGGTGGGCATGGCAGTACCGACGGTTTCATAGCTGTAGCCGGGATTATACGAAGCAACGCATTCGCCCCAACCCACCAATCCCTCCGAGTGAATTTCGATGATGACACACTGTCGTTCCGTTTCGCGCCCAAAGGATGTTTCAAACGGGGCAAGAAGCGGCATGGACAAGTGGCGCAGAATGACGGATTCGATTTTCATCGCAAATTCCTTTTTCAAAACAAGACCGGCAGCGGTTCAAAAGTTAATCGGAGGCATGGGCGTGCCGCCTTATGGGTTATTTTCGTCGGCGATCTTGATTCCGCGCAGGGCATCCTCGAGGCTGGTCGCTTCGAGGCGCACGCCGGGGGCGGGTGTCCCGCAATAGGGGCAGATGTTCCATGGAAGTTCCATTAACTTCGAGCAGTGATGGCAAGTCTTCTTCAATTTTGTATGACAGTTCGGGCAGATCTGCCAATCTTCTTTGACGCGGCGTTCACAACCCGGGCACAGCGGCAGGTCTTCGAGGGCTTGAAGCAGCGCCTCTTCCTCCAATGTGCGCTGGTATTCTTCTTCCAGCGTGCGCGGCGGGCGCAGAATGAGATACACTAACACGCCAGGCAAATTCAACACCGCCACCAACAACGCGGAGAGGGTTTGAACCAACGGGTCGCGCGCGCGCGCGCGAATGTCGCGGTACGTCCACACCACAAGGCTGACCCACAAAGCAACAAGGAATGCGCCTGCGAACGCGGTTAATACAAGTGTGAGGTTTGCAAGAAAGACGGGGTCAAAGGTCATGTAAACTCCAGGTTGGGGGTCATTTTAATGCATAAACTTCACGGCGCCAGCGCGGGGATGGAGGGTATTACGGCGTCTTGAATTCAAAACGCCAGTCGGCTCCTTCTTGAATTTGATTGGAGGTGACACCCATGACTTGATAAAACGTCTGACCGGGGCGCAAATAAATCGGCATACCGCTCAAGTCGGTGAGCAGGATGGGTTGATCAATGGATGTGCGGTACCAGCGCGCAGGCAGGGCAAGTCCATCCCGAAAAACGTATGCGCTGCCATAATCAATCAAGGATGGGTTATACACTTCGTCCTCTGCCTGGTTTTGGTTGGTAAAAATATATGGCACCAGCAAAACCACCACGTTTTCTGCGGTCACGGGCTGCTTGGTGTAATCGTCGAACAATGGTTGATACACTTCCACTTTGCGAAAACTTACAAGGTCTTTTGATTCTTGATAACGAACATAATTACGGTTTTCCGCGTCATATTGCCAGTAGCTGTAATTATATTCAGAATAGAAGTTGAAAATGCGGGTGACGATGGCGGGGCTTTGCGGCGTCTCTTCGGAGAAGAATCCGCCCGCCAGCGTTGCTGGCAGGTTGTCGTATCCGCGCCGCTCGGCACAAGCCTGCCATTTGGCGGCATTGAAAAAAACATTATTATAGGAATCACGTTTATACGGACCCATAAAATAAGGCGGGCAATTTCCAAACCCGAGTGTTACAAAACGTTCGCTAATCTCCAGTGAGTTGAAGTGATCCAATTCACGCGGGTCGGCGCCTTTGAAGAAAAGGAAAGAGTGATACATGCGCACGATCTGTTCATCGAAGTACCGCCCTGAACGCACGGGCCCCACCCGCTCGGCTTGATCGGCGTTGCTCCAAAAAACGCCAATGAAACGCGTATCGCCCCATTCAATGTAGTACTCGTAAACGACATCCGCCAGAGTTAAGCCAGATTGCGGACGAACATAATCTGGCGAGTTGCCAATCTTTATGGCAAGGGGTCTGCGCTGCATAAAAGCCGGGTCGGCGACGGGCAATCCTGTGAGTGGATTGTAGGCAACCAGTCCGCTTTCGGAGGGGGAAGATGAGTCTACGGGGATCGAGACATCCTGCGGCTGGACATATTTGGTGGGGTATGGTGTAAACGTGGGAGCCGCTTGCGGCGTGATGAGCGCAAGATAAGGGTCGAGGGACGAACCCGATTGAGGCTGAAAAGGCGTCTGCGTTGCGAGAGGCTCGAGAGAAACAGGAGATGGTGTCGGCTCAGGGATGGAGGCGGGGGCAGGCGCGGCGCAGGAAAACGCCAAAAGGGAAGTCAAAAGCCAAAGAGTGAAGAGCGGCTTTTTGAGTCGGCTGAATCCAAACATGATATAAGATTGTACCAAACCCATTTGGCAGAAACGCGGCAGCAATAATGCTGATACAATTGTATTGTCCCATGTTAATTTTGGTCCCTTTTCTATTGATGATGATCACGGCGCTTGCGCTGGTGGTCTTGCGCGTAACGCAGCCAGAAGCAAGGTACGCCTGGCTGGCAGCCGCAAGCGGCGGAATGCTGGCATTTATCAGCGTGTTTGTCTGGCTGGCACAAATGCCAATGGACCTGATGTTTGCGATATGGCGGCCGCAAAATATTTTTCAAACGCCAATCTTTTTTCGCGCAGATGGAGTCTCGTGGGCTCCCGCCATTGCGATTGCCGCATTGACCATGTCTGTTCTTATGACGGCTGTGACCAGGCCCGTCTTTCGCACATCACTGGCATGGGCTGGCACGTTATCCCTGGGCGGTTTGGGGATTCTGGCGGTGACGGCAAATAATCCGTTGACCCTTCTGCTGATTTGGGCGTTGATCGATTTGACCGAGCTGCTGACCCAGATCCGTTCTGTGCAGGGAGAAAAGAACAGTGAACGTGTTGTGATTTCGTTTTCAACCCGCGCGTTTGGCATCATGCTTTTATTATGGTCTTCCATTGAAAGCCTCGCGGGCGGAGGGATTTTGACCTTTGAAACCATGCCAGACAATACAGACATTTATTTGGTGATTGCAGCCGGGCTGCGCCTCGGGGCGCTTCCATTACACCTGCCATACTCAGCCGACTCATCCCTGCGCCGCGGGTTTGGCACCGCCTTGCGGTTGATCGGGGGCATTTCTACATTAAGTGTCCTTGAGCGTGTTGCGATCCGTGAAACGCCTTTCACTCCCGTCTTAATAATTCTCATTACGGCTGCCGCACTTTATGGCGGTTGGATGTGGCTGCGCGCGCCGGATGAATTGAATGGGCGTCCCTATTGGATGATCGGCATGGCTTCCCTTTCCGTGCTGGCGGCCTTGCTTGGCAACCCTGTCGGTTCGGTGGCATGGGCATGCGCATTGGCGCTTGTGGGCGGGGCATTATTTCTTTCTTCTGTTCAAATCAGTGGGTTGAGCCACGCGCTGTTAATTGGCGCCTGGAGTTTATCCAGCCTTCCATTTTCACTGACTGCAAGCGCATGGCTGGGAAGTTTCAGTTTCATCACGCCATTCGGGGTTGCCGCACAAGCGCTGCTGGCAGCCGGGTTCATCCGCCATGGATTACGAACAAACAATGCAGAGTCCTTAGATGACCAACCCGGCTGGGCAAAAGCCGTCTATCCAGCAGGTATCATCGTCCTGCTTGTCACACAAATCCTGCTTGGATGGATTGGCTGGGATGGCGCTTTCAAGATTGGAACTATCCTGCCTGCCATCAGCGCCTCCATCTTGACCGTGGGCTTGGTCTGGGCAACCCGGCGCTTTCGCATCTTCAACCCGGTACGCGCCCATTGGGTCACTTCGGCGGGCATCAACCGCTTGTATCAGGGATTATGGAGCCTCTACCGCGGACTTGCCCGGCTGGGGCTGGGCATTACCCAGGCTCTCGAAGGCGAAGGCGGAATTATGTGGACCCTGCTGTTCCTTGCTCTTTTTATTTCCATTGTTGCGCAGGGAATTCAATAAATGTTGTTTGAAATCGTCACATGGATATCGGCGGGGGTCGCGCTGCTCACATCTGCCGCCATTCTTATCAGCCGTGACTGGCGTGTGAGTTTGGGCGCGCTGGCTTTGCAATATTTGGCAGCCTTCTGGCTTGTCAGCCGCCACTTACCGTTCGCAATGAGCTCGGTCAAGTTGATCACCGGCTGGATGGTGGTCGCCATCCTTGGGATGACGCGCCTCAGCCTGACCGAAACCGAAGCCGCAAAACAAGACGCCTTTTATCCGCGTGGGATTGGTTTTCGGCTAGCGTTGATGGGAATCGTCGTACTGGCTGCTTTTGGGGCAGCGCCGCGCATCGAAGCCATCATTCCAGGCCTAGGGCTCCCGGTCATTGCTGGAAGTTTCCTATTGATCGGCGCAGGCGTTGCGCATCTCAGCGTGACCAGCGACCTTCTGCGTGTGGCGCTGGGACTTTTGACCTTGCTGTCAGGCTTTGAGGTCATCTACGCGGGCGTAGAAAGCGCCATTCTTGTTACGGGATTGCTTGCAGCGGTTAATTTAGGCTTGGGCATACTGGGATCTTATCTGTTGTTAGCCAGTTCCGTCCCTATCACAACGCCAGAGAAGCGGGGTAAAGAATGAATGCGCCAATTCTTTGGATCATTGCGCCCTTCATTGCAGGCGGTTCAATTCTCCTCTTATTACGAGAGAGATATGCGGCGTATATTGGCGGAAGTATCGCTGCCCTGCTGGCGCTGATTGCATGGTTGGTACCCATTGACACCGCTTTATTGATTGGGTCCGTTTCATTGAAAATATCACCAGCCGTTGTTTTCTTTGGGCGCAGTTTTGAGCTTTCCCCCGCAGATGGTCCATTGATTGCGCTCATCTATGGGCTGGCAGCCTTGTGGTTCTTCGGCACAGAAGCCTCTGGCGCTGCCGATCGCTTCGTTCCGTTGGGGCTGATGATCATTGCATTATTAACCGCTTCCATCGCGGTAGAACCTTTTCTATACGCGGCGCTTTTATTGGAAATGGCAGCCATGCTCGTCATTCCGCTGCTTACACCAAGCTATCAAAGACCAGTCCGGGGCGTTGTCCGCTTCCTCATTTACCAAACATTCGCCATGCCCTTCATCCTTTTTTCCGGCTGGATGCTAGCGGGTGTGGAAGCCAGCCCCAGCGACCTGGGTTCCACCGTTCAAGCCGGGGTCATGCTTATGATGGGGTTTGCATTTCTATTTGCCATTTTTCCTCTTTACAATTGGATTCCGCAATTAATGGAAGAAGCATCCACGTATCCAACCGGATTCCTGTTGTGGGCTTTGCCTACTTTTACTGTCATCTTTGCGCTCGGTTTTCTCGACCGTTACGCCTGGCTTCGGAATACACCCCAGATCGCAGACGCCATTCTTTACGCAGGCGTGATCATGACAGCGACCGCTGGCATTCTCGGCGCTTTACAGCGTCACCTGGGTCGTATTCTTGGATACGCCGCCATCGCAGAAACAGGCTTGCTCTTGATAGCGCTTGGTTTAAGATCGCCAAACCTCGTTGACATTGTCTTTCTCGTGCTGATCCCGCGCGGCTTGGAACTCAGCGTATGGGCATTGGCTTTATCCATTATCAAACAAAAAGCCTACCCGCTCAAATTTAGCGATGCCCAAGGGCTGGCGCGCAAATATCCGATTGCCGTCAGCGCGCTAATGATTGCTCATTTATCGGTGGCGGGCTTTCCGCTGCTGGCTGGGTTTCCATCCCGGCTGGCGTTGTGGCAGGAATTATCCCTGCAATCGCTTGCAGCCTCATTCTGGGTCTTTATAGGGTCGTCCGGGTTATTGGTTGCCGCCATTCGAACATTGGCAGCCTTTGTCATGGCAGGCGAAGACTCAGCATGGGAGATAAACGAAAACTGGACCCAATCCCTAATGCTGGGCATTGGCATCTTGGGGCTGTTTGCAATTGGCGCGTTCCCGCAGATTCTTCAACCCTTCCTTGCCAATCTACCCGCATTGTTCGAACATCTCCATCAATAAACCTGCCCGCAAAACCGGTATAATTTAATCCACAACCCCACGGAGCAATTATGGAATTTGAACAGATCATCAAACGACTTGATTTTCTTGACAAACAACAACGCGAAGCCAGGGAAGCATTGGCGACCTTAAAAGAAACAGTGACATCTTTCGACACCACCGTCAATGCGGTTTCAAAGCAGATCAAAGCCCTGAGCAAACAAGTCGCCGATATCACCCCCGCCGCGAAGCGGGTGGACCAATTCGAAAGTCTGGTCGGTAAACAGCGCGCCGAATTGGTGAAAATGATCGAAGAAGTGGATAAATCCCACACCCGCGCAGAAAAAGATACCGCCAAACAGGTTCAATCCGACATCAACAACCTCGAAAAATCTTTAACCCAACTCAAAGCCGCCGTCGACTTAAACGACATCAAAAAACAACTCAAAGAACGCGCGAACGAAACTCAACGACTTCTCACCACCATCGCAGACTTCAAATCCACCCTGGAAGACACCAAACGCTCGAATGAAGACGTCAAACTCTCACTCAAAGCGTCCGATGAAGCCCGCAAAAACGACTTAAACCGTCTTGCCGACTTGCAAGGCGAATTGACAGCCCTCCGCAAACGCATTGACGAAAACCGCGAAAAATCCACCATTCAAGGCGACACGATTCGCAACATCGAAAACCGCATCACGGAACTGCTTGCCTCTGAAATGGAACGCAAACAAGCCCAGGCAGTCTTTCTGGATCAACAACGGGTTGCCCAGGTAGATCGCGAACGTTCATGGAAAGAATGGCAGGATAAATTTGCCTCATTCCAAAAAGAAGCCGAAGCGCTGGACGAACAGATTCAAAAATTAGACGAAACCCTCAGAGCCGCCAAAAAAGCGCAAGACACCTACATGGAACTCAATACCAAACTCGAACGCCGCATTAACGAAGTGACCGAAATGCAGCGGCTTGCCGAGGAACGCCTGCGCCAGGAATGGGTTAGCTTCAAAGCCGACGACCAAAAACGCTGGACGGGGTACAGCCTCTCCTCAGAAGAAGCCTTCCGCGACATCCGCAAAGAAGTCAGCAGGTACGAAAGCAGCATTAACGCGCTCAACGAAGCCTCGCAAGTCATGCAGGATCAACTTCATCAAACAGCCGACGCCTCCGAAAAACAACTACAGGAGATGCTAAACGTCGTTCACGAATGGATGGCCTCCTATCAGCGCATCATGGGTCACGGCAAAAAGCCCGGCAAAAAAATACCCCCCCAACGTTAAGAAAAGTGGAAGTCATATGATTTCCACTTTTTTGTTCATAAAGTTATGGTTAAATTAAACCATGAGAGTCATTGGCACGGCAGGTCACGTGGACCACGGCAAATCCACACTCATCGAAGCGCTCACGGGCATCCATCCAGATCGTCTCAAAGAAGAACAAGCCCGCGAGATGACCATCGAACTCGGCTTCGGCTGGCTTACCCTGCCGAACGGCGAAGAAGTCGGCATTGTGGATGTGCCCGGTCATCGCGATTTCATTGAAAACATGCTCTCAGGCGTGGGCGGCATTGACGCCGCCTTGCTCGTCATCGCCGCCGATGAAGGCATCATGCCGCAAACCAGGGAACATCTGGCAATTCTCGATCTTTTACAGATCCCCGCCGGGTTGATCGTTCTGACAAAAACCGACCTCGCCTCAGACTCAGGGTGGCTTGACCTTGTGGAAACAGACATTCGCCGCGCTGTGAGCCACACATGGCTAAAGGACGCGCCTATTTTGCGCGTTTCTGCCAAAAATAAAACAGGCATCCAAGACCTCACCACCGCCCTTGAAAAACTATTACAAGAAAAACCGACCCGCCCCGACCTTAATCGCCCGCGGCTGCCGATTGACCGCGTTTTCACCATCAGCGGGTTTGGAACTGTCGTTACAGGCACGTTGAGAGACGGCAGATTCACCGTCGGCGATGAAGTGGAGATTTTACCCAGCGGCATTCAGGGGCGTATCCGCGGTCTGCAAACACACAAGAAAAAAGAAAATACAGCCGTCCCTGGTTCCCGGACAGCCGTTAACATCTCCGGGGTGGATGTGGAACAAATCCGCCGCGGTCATGTGGTGACGCATCCCGGTCAATATCAGGCAACCCGGCGCGTTGACGCCAAACTTAAAGTATTGAATGATATTCTCAAACCTCTGACGCATGGTGATGAAGTCAAATTCTTTGTTGGCGCCAGCGAGACCATGGCAGCCATACGAATACTTGGCGCAGAGGAGTTAAGCGCAGGTGAAGAAGGCTGGGTCCAGATTGAACTGCGCGAGCCGATTGTCACTTTACGCGGCGACCGATACATTTTACGCAGACCCTCCCCTGGCGAAACACTCGGCGGCGGCACAGTGATCGATCACCAGCCTCAAGGCCGGCACAAGCGATTTGACACAGACATCATCAAATCGCTTGAGGCGCTCGCACAAGGCGGCCCCGCAGAGATTTTGTTCGAGGCGGCAATGGCGTTACAAATCGCATCGGTCGCAGAAATTAAAGCCAAGTCGCGGCTGGAGCCTGCCGCGGCTGCAATGGCATGGCAGGACTTAATCAACAACAGGCAGGCAATCGTACTGGAACCATCGGGAAAGCCAGATGCCCTCGCGGCGGCCATGCCATTGTGGACTGCGCAAAAAGCGCGTTTTTTGGAATTGATCAATGCCTATCATGCCCAATATCCACTACGGCGCGGAATGCCGCGTGAAGAATTAAAAAGCAGGTTGAAATTAACGTCAAAAATCTTCAATACTGCACTCGCGTTTCTCGTTTCTGAGCGCGAGCTCCTCGACCAACGTGGAACAATTTCCAAGCCGGGGCATGAGATTCAGTTTGAGGGACAGAATCAAACCAATGTTGAGGCGCTGAAGCGCAGGTTCGCATCGAATCGATATGCCACGCCAAGCGTCAAGGAATGTCAGGCTGAAGCAGGCGAGGAAGTTGTGAATGCACTGATTGAACTGGGCGATCTTGTTCAAGTTTCGCCGGATGTCGTTTTTCTCAGGGATGATTATGACGAGATGAAAAAGCGCATTGAAGATACAATCCGCAAGCAGGGGCAGGTGACGCTTGCGGAAGTGCGCGACATGTTGAACACGACAAGAAAATATGCGCAAGCCTTATTGGAACATTTGGACGCCGTCGGAGTTACTGTGCGCGACGGAGACATTAGAAAACTGAAAAAGTGAAACGGAATGTATAGAAGATTGATATTGTTTTTTTCGCCTCCAGCATTTGAAGATGAAATAAAAAATCATCAGGCAACAATCCTGAACACTCTGCTTTGGACGCTGATAGCAATGCCGCTGCCATATTTGATCTATGTGATTCTGTTTGCGCCTGATCTCATACCCCGTGCCGTTGTACAAACAGCAGTTGGCGAATTGATGAATTTCGTTCTTTTATGGATGTTAAGACGTGGATGGGTTCAAATTGCGGCAACAATTCAGGCGCTGGCGTTCTGGCTTTTCATGACCATTACCGCTTTTACTGCGTTCGGTGTTCAAGATGAATCTTACCTTTTCGGATATCCTTTGGTCGTGCTGATTGCAGGGCTATTGATCGGGCCACGCGCTGCGTTTGTCATGGTGGGGCTTAGTTTGTTCGCCGGGTTGGCGATGGTATATGCAGAACTTAATGGAATGATTGATAACACAACCTATCGCTCCTCGGTACTGACCTGGGTGATCAGTTTGGCGCTCTTTCCGGTTATTGCCATTGTGCAATATCTGACATCACGAGTGGTAACCCAGGCTCTAAATCGAGCTAAACAGAGCGAGGAAAAGTACAGGCTGATCTCGCGCGTCAGTTCTGATTATGCTTTTGAAAGCCGGATCAACTCAGACGGAGTGGCGGAAACCGTCTGGCTAGCTGGAGCCTTTGAGAAAATGACCGGTTATTCTCCCGAAGAATACATCGCTGCGGGAGGCTGGTATGGACATATTCACCCGGACGATCTTGAAAAAGATGCCCTCGACATGGACCTGCTGCAAAAAAAACAGCAAGTGTTGGGGTCGGAGGTTCGCACATTTACAAAAAGCGGCGAAATCCGCTGGGAACGGATATTTGCCCACCCGATCTGGAATGAAAAAGAAAACCGGCTGGTCGGTATCGTGGGCGCCGTGCAGGACATCACCGAGAAGAAAGAAGCGGAGAAGAAATTACAGGACACGCTTAACCAACAGGAAGCCATCTTAAACAACATTCCAGACATGGCATGGCTCAAAGATCAAGAAAGCCGCTATATTGCCGTTAATGAGCAGTTTCTGCGGGTCTGTGGACGCAACCTGGAAGACATCCTTGGCAAGACCGATATGGATATCTGGGATGAGAAATACGCCAGGATGTACCGTATGGATGATATCGAAGTCATGCAAACGGGTGTGCGAAAGACCACAGAAGAACTTCAAAGGAATTTTAGCGGTTTTGAATACTGGGTTGAAACCACCAAGACCCCCATCCGTGACGAACAAGGCAGGATCATCGGCACATCAGGCATAGCGCGTGACATTAGCGAGCGCAAGAAGATCGAACAACTCGATCAACAGCGGCGCATGATGCTGGAAAAGGTCATCACGCTTGGAAAGCAAGTCACAGAAGCCGGGAATCTGGAGACTGTGCTGAATAAAATCTGGAACGGCATCCGATACGACCTGGGATTTGATCGTTTGGGTATTTTCCTTTTCAACCCAGAAGCCAACACCATGGACAGCATCCTTGGCACGGATCGTCAGGGCAATAAACAAGATACGCGCGGGCATTCTTTCCTTATGAACGAGACCTCCACCTTCAGGCTCGTGCTTGAAAAACCGGATGGCTTGTATTACACCAGCGCCTACGACGAAGAACATCACATTCCGCCGGGTCATGAGATGTACGGAGTGAAAGAGTATGCAGCCGTCGGAGTGTGGGCGGGCAAAAAACCGGTGGCGTCCATCGTCGTGGATCAACTCCTGACACAACAAAAGATATCCGCGCACCAGTTGGAAGCGCTGCGCCTATTTGCCGGTTATGCCGGGCTCGCCATCGAGAACGCTCGCCTCCATGCCGCCTTGCAAAAGGAACTGGGAGCCCGGCAAGGATTCATCATCGAACTTGAAAACAAAAACACGGAACTTGAACGGTTTACCTACACGGTATCGCACGACCTGAAATCTCCGCTGGTGACGATTACCGGCTTTCTCGGGTATTTGGAAAAAGCAGCCCGGTCTGGCAAAATGGAAAACTTTGAACGGGATATGAATCGCATCCGCCAGGCGGTGGAGAAAATGCAAACCCTGTTGAACGATCTGCTTGAACTCTCCCGCATCGGCAGGCTGGTGAATGAGCCGGTCAACATCGCATTTGGCGACCTTGTGCGGGAAGCCATCGCTCTACTGGATGGTCCCATTAAATCTGCAAGAGTCGCCATTGATTTCACCGATGAAGGCCACGTCATCCAGGGCGACCATGTGCGGCTGCTGGAAGTAATGCAAAACCTTTTGGAAAATGCCGTCAAGTTCATGGGCAAACAGGAAAACCCCTTGATTCAAATCGGCTCCCAAAAAGACGAACAGGGCATGGTCATCTTTTACGTGCGCGACAATGGCATTGGAATCGAGCCGAAATATCAGAGCCGCATCTTCGGTCTGTTCAATAAATTAGAGTCAAGCACAGAAGGCTCAGGAATCGGACTCACGCTTGTCAAACGAATCATTGAGGTTCACAACGGCAAGATCTGGCTCGAATCCAAACCCGGAAAAGGCTCCACTTTTTACTTCACCATTCCTGGGTATTAAATTACAAGGAGAACTCATGTGCGGACGTTTCACCCTTACGGTTGACCCTGCAGAACTTACCGATGCATTTGCCATCTTCACCTTCCCGACTCAATTCGCGCCGCGCTACAACATCGCACCGACACAACCTGTGCTTGCCATCCCCAACGACGCCAGGAACAAAGCCGATTTTTTCATTTGGGGGTTGATTCCTTCCTGGTCCAAAGACCCAAGCAGTGCAAACAAACTCATCAATGCCCGCAGCGAAACGCTGGCAGAAAAACCATCCTTTCGAGGCGCGTACAAATATAAACGATGCCTCATTCCAGCCGACGGCTTTTACGAATGGAAAACCCAGCCCGGCACAAAAATCAAAACGCCCTACTTCATCCAGATGCAAGACCGCAAACCCTTTGCCATGGCAGGGTTATGGGACGAATGGACTTCACCAGATGGAAGCCCCCTACGCACCTGCGCCATCATCACCACCGAACCCAACCAGTTGATGTCCACACTGCACAATCGTATGCCCGTGATCCTCAACCCCAAAGATTACAGCATGTGGCTGGAACCAACGCCTCAGACACCGGAAAAACTGGCAACCCTCCTCAAACCTTATCCCGCCGAAGCCATGTCTGCCCACCCTGTTTCGACGCTGGTCAACCAACCGGGCAATGACCGTCCGGAATGTGTCATCCCTGTTTCGTAGAAAATGATCGATATAAAAAAATGGTTCGTTACGCATTTCCCTGCTTTGGGCTCACGAGATTTTGCCATCTTCCTGATTGGACAATTCATCTCCGTTATTGGAACGTGGATGCAAGCCACAGCATTGCCGTATCTTGCCTACCGCATCTCGGGTCGTCCTTTTGACCTGGGACTGATCGGTTTCGCCAACACGCTGCCCACCCTGCTATTTGCCCTGCCTGCCGGCGTGCTGGTAGAGCGCTGGGATAAACGCAAAGCCGTCATCCTTTTTCAAGCCGTGATGTCTGTCCAAGCCTTTGGGCTGGCATATCTTGCCTACGCCAACCGGCTTGAGATCTGGCATATCCTTATATTGGCATTCATTTATGGCTCGGCAGTCTCTGTGGAAGTCACTGCCCGGCAAGCCATGTTGATTGAACTCGCAGGAAAAGACGCCCTGCCAAGCGCCATTGCGCTGCAAACAACCGCCTTCAATCTAGGTCGGGTAATCGGTCCACTTACGGCGGCATGGCTGATCGCCGCTTCTGGAAATGAAGGGACAGTCTTCCTGGCAAACGGCATCAGTTATGTCTTTGTGATCATCGGGTTGTTCTTTGCGCGCACCCGCTTCAAGGTCGAGAAAGAGCCGCAAGCCTCGCAAGGCATGAGAGACGAGTTCAAACAAGGCGTGGCGTACATTCGCTCGAATGCAATGATCCTTTCTGCAATTTTGATGTCTACATTGCTCGGTTTTTTCGGCATTCCACTCGTTCAGCAGATTCCCGCTGTGGCGCGCGATATCTTACTGCCCATATTGAATTCGGAAACAGCCATTGCCGCACGGACCGGCAACCTGTACACAGCTCAAGGCATTGGCGCCGTGACCGCGGCTTTCATGATCGCATATTTTGCGTCAGCAAACAAAAACTCTACGCTGGCGCTGGGACAGATATTTTTTATCATCCCCATCATTGCGCTGGGGTTCACCACCAGCCCAGCCCTTGCCTTCTTTCTGCTCATCCTGGTTGGCTGGGGCACGGTGGTGCAACTTATCAGCATGAATACAATGATCCAGGTGCGCGTCCCGAACGAGTTGCGCGGGCGCGTCTTCAGCGTGTACTTCTGGGGACTGCAAGGAGTAGCGCCTTTTGGCAGCGTTCTGATTGGCTGGGTCGCGCAAAGCTGGAATGTACAAACTGCCATTTTCCTGGGTGGTGTAACCTGCATGGTTGGGGTGATTGTGGTTCGGTTGGTTTTTATGCAAAAAAGCAGTTCCAGTGATTAAGGCGATATGAGGGTTTTCACCTCCAACTTGACCACATTTTTTTAGACGTGTTATCATCCCTGCCATGAAAAACGAATTTAGCGAAGAAGACTTTGTCCCTGCAAAACAGGGAAACAAAGAGGGCATAAAACAACAATCTGCCATTGCAAAATTTATGAGCATGCTCGTCCATATGGGTTTGGGAGAACCGCTGGTAAAGCTGGGGACAAATCTCTTCTCGATTGCAGCGATTGTGTTGGTGATCTTCATGGCGCGCACATTCTACCGTCAGGGACGGGAACCGCTTGATAGCGCCGACCAGTTACAAAGTCCGGAGGTGGAAGCGGCGCCGCTCAATGTTCCAGCCGAGTCATCCAATTCGGTCATCGAAGGCGTCAGCCGGTCTGCCCAACTGCAAACCACCATTCCCAATCGTCCGCGCGAAGAGTTAAGCGCGTATGTGGTGCAGGATGGAGATACTGTATTTGGCATCGCTGAAAAATTCGGCTTAAAGCCGGAAACGATCCTTTGGGGCAATTACAATACCCTGCTCGATGACCCGCACTCGCTTAAGCCGGGACAGGAATTGATCATCCTGCCTGTGGACGGAGTGTATTGGGAATGGCTGGGCGGCATTCCGTTTGGAGAGTGGGCGCGTTTTTATGGCGTCAACCCGGCAGATGTCATTGAATATCCCGGCAATCATTTAGATACAACCGCGATCGGCGATTATGAAAATGCAAACATCAAAACCGGAACGTGGCTCATTATTCCTGGCGGAAAGCGCGATTTTGTGAGTTGGAGCGCGCCCCTTGGCGTGACTCGCGAAAACCCCGCCTCGGCGCGCGTACTTGGCGCGGGCGCCTGCGACCCAGTCAGCGGCGGCGCGGTAGGGTATGGCTCCTTCATCTACCCGACCAATAAACATTACCTCTCCGGTTTCAACTGGTCTCCTCAAACGAATCACAACGGACTGGATTTTGCAGGGAATACCGGCGAAGCCGTTTACGCTTCAGATGCGGGCGTAATCGTATATGCTGGGTGGAATGACTACGGCTATGGCAACATGATCATGGTGGACCATGGAAATGGTTTCCAGACTTTATATGCGCACTTGAGCGCCTTGAATGTAGGTTGTGGTCAGAGCGTGGGGCAGGGCGAAGTGATCGGCGCCGTTGGTTCGACGGGTCGTTCCTCCGGCTCACATTTGCATTTTGAAATCATGGCAGGAGTGAAAGTCAACCCGTGGGATTATTTGCCGCCGCCCTAGTCTTCTGCTTGGTTCAAAATAATTTTATTAAACAACAAGGCGGTCTGTCTGACTGCCTTGAATTTTCAAAAATGCGGACGCTTAACCAGCATACTTACGAATGATGTTCATAAAGACAGGCTGATCTTCGGGAACCATTTCAACAATCATAAAACCCACTTGAAATAGGTTCGGCTGGATCAAGTCCATTTTGCACCATTTTGAGCGTCCGATAAAAACGAGGGAAGGCGTAGAGGCGCCGAGATCGGGCGTCAGTTCAATGCGGAGATAAAAATCTGTTTCCACCGGCAGCGGTCCTACCGTTTCCAGCCGCATCCCTGTTGAACTGACCTCAACCATATGTCCCAGAATCTCACCCGTATCATCGTTATACACAACCATGTGCATGTCAAACCGTTTGCGTGGAACCGTGCGTTTTTCTGGCATAAAACACCTCAACTTTAACAGCCAATAAAATCTAAAACAACAAAAAGCCAAAAAATTTTGTTGATTTTAACACTGTTGACGTTTTGAACACAAGACGTTTCAAAAAACTCAGCCGTTTTTTGAGCAGCAATTTGCAATTTCTAGAAGTCATCCGGCGTTGTTGACTTCCTTGAAGAAAATCAACAAAGCCGGCAAGTTCTAGTCAATGCCGTCAAACAAATCGCTTTTACGCTTAAAATCTCCATTCACCGGCGGGTGGGCGCGCATGAAATCTTCATGTTCGCCAATCACTTTGCGAATAACACCCAACAAACCGCGGTTCATCTGCTTGCCGCCTTGTGAAGCGTGCTGCTCACTGGCGTGACGTTTGATCTCCGCCACCTTGCGCACATCCAAACGCACATGCACCGGGAAGTCCACTTCGGCGAGTTCTTTCAAGTTGATATCGCCGTTGCGCCCCCACTTGGACGGGTCTTTACCGAACAGCGGCAGAATTCGAACCATGGCTTTAAGAAAGCCACGCGGAAAGACTTGATAATATAACGCCTTCGGTTTGAAACCTTCGCCCGCTTCCGGGTAAAAAGTCTCATCATCAGCATTGGCAAATGCCATCACCGTCGCCTTGTGGACGTGAATATGGTCGGGGTGTTTGTAGCCGCCAATCGGGTCAAAGGTCACTACAATATCCGGCTTGATCTCACGAATATGCTTTACAACCTTCCCAGCCACTTCTTCAATGGGATGATTGATCTGCGCATCGGGGTGGTTGTTCGCTTCCATGCCCGGCATGCCTGAGTCGCGATAGCCGAGGAAATGAACTTCCTTCAATCCCAAAATCTTTGCCGCGCGGTTCAATTCATCTGTGCGCATCTCGGCAGTATCTTTGAACCCGCGCATGTACTCTTCATCCGCCGAGCCCGCTTCGCCGCGTGTGGCACAGACGTAGTACGTTTCATATCCTCGCTGTTTATACAACGCCAGCGTCCCACCCATGCCGAACGTTTCATCATCGGGATGCGCCAGCACTGCCAAAATCTTCTTTGTCATATTCACCTCTGAAATTGGAACTTCTTCAAAATAATTTCGTCCTACCATGGACGAGCAACCAGCGCCCAAGTTTACCCCATTAGAATATTGTGATAAAATTTTTTCAAGAAAGGATACCCAGCGAATGACGGACAGCAAGTAGTTAAACCTATTGTTTCAGGGCGTTGCCCTATTGGCGTTTAATATTGCCGAGGCTTGCCCTCGGTTTTCTTTTTAACTACAGGAGTTCGTTTATATGCTTAGTATCCATAATCTTGGTCAACATTTCGGTATCCAGCCCGTTCTCAAAAATATCAACTTCAATATCAGCGCAGGCGAACACATTGGGCTGATCGGCGCCAACGGCTCCGGCAAGACCACGCTCATGCGCATCCTCGCTGGTTTAGAGCAACCCGATTCTGGGGATGTCGTTTTGACGCGCCCCAATCTACGCCTCGGCTACCTCGCCCAGGGGATGGAATTCTCTCCGGAGCAAACGCTTCATTCCGCGCTCGGGCTTGATTCAGATTCTCAAACCGACCCTGCGCTGGAAGTAGAGTCACTGGCGCTGGCGTTATCTCAAAATCCGCATGATGCGTCATTGCAAGCACAATACGACTCAGCGCTGCACAGACTCGCAGGAAACAGTATCCAGCCGTCGGCGGTATTGGAGCCGTTGGGCTTGTCCCACTTCCCCGCCGATACTCCCGTCGCCCATCTCTCTGGCGGACAGAAGACTCGTCTGATGCTCGCAAAAGTTTTGTTGGACGATCCGCATCTGTTGCTACTGGATGAACCAAGCAATCATCTTGACATTGAAATGCTCGAATGGTTGGAAGATTGGCTGAACGGATTCAAAGGCGCGGCGTTGATCGTCTCGCATGACCGTACATTTTTAGATAACACGGTCACATCCATCCTTGAACTGGATTCAACATCCCATACCATCAAGACCTACGATGGTAATTACAGCGACTATCTCGAACAGAAATTGCTCGAATACGACAAGCAAGCACAAGCCTACCAAGACCAGCAGGATGAACTCGCGCAACTGCGCCGCGCTGCGAAGCACATCCGCAGTTTGACAGTGATGAAAGTCGGCGGCAAGTCGGACAGCGGCGATAAATTCGCGAAAGGCTTCTTCGGCAACCGCGCCACGAAAAATGTGGCAGGCAAAGCAAAGAATATCGAAGCGCGCATTGACCACATCCTCACCGAAGAAAAGCTTGAAAAGCCGCGCGGCTCGTGGAAACTCAAACTGGATTTTGGAACGCCCGAGCATCAATCGAAAGATGTGCTTGTGACCGATTCTTTATCAATTGGCTACACGCCAGAAAGCCCATTACTAACCGACATCAACCTGTTTATTCGTGCCGGTCAGCGAGTGGTGTTAACTGGTGCAAACGGTTCCGGGAAGACCTCTTTCATCCGCACGATCATTGGCAAGATCCCCCCATTGGCAGGTTCGTTCCGTCTCGGCGGCGCGACCAAACTCGGCTACATGGCACAGGAACAGGAATTACTCAACCCGGCTTTGAATTCGGTGCAAACCATCCAAAGCGTCTCCGCCATGAACGAAACCGAGACGCGTAACTTCTTGCATTACTTTTTATTCAAAGGAGATGCAGCGTTACGTCCTGCCGGTGACCTTTCGTATGGTGAACGTGCCCGTTTGCAATTGGCTTTGCTCGCCGCACAAGGATGTACCTTCCTGATTCTGGATGAGCCGATTAACCATTTGGACATTCCTTCACGTGAACGCTTTGAAGAAGCCTTGGAACATTTCAACGGCACAATATTGGCAGTCGTCCATGACCGCAGTTTTATCGAACACTTTGCCACGGATGTATGGCAGGCACGCGATGGAAAAATTTACAAATAGAGAGAAACAAATAATTACCTATCGAAACTACAAAGACAAAGACTGGCAGTCCATTTGCCAAATCCATGACCGCGCAAGACCCGACGAACTAAAAGGTTCCTGCGACCCGCGCGGATTCATCCCTATTGAGCAAGATAAGGAAGTGGAAGACTTGAAGCGCAGCAAGAAATTCGTCGCCTGTGAAAGCGAGACCGTGGTCGGTTTCGTCGGCGTGGATGAGGATTATCTCGCCTGGCTTTACGTGGACCCGGCTCATTACGGCAAAGGCATCAGGCGCGAACTGCTCCGCATTGGCATCCGCGAGATCGGCGAAGGCGCGTGGATCATCGTCCTCGATGGAAATAAAAGCGCCATCGCGCTTTATGAAAGCGAAGGCTTCCGCGAGTTTGGGCGTTTCAACAGTGAAAACAATGGCTGCCCGGTCACTTGCATCAAAATGAAGCGCGCAGTTTAATCAACCCAAAACTTAAAACTTCAAGGTATGCTCCATGAAAAAACGCGTCTACATCATCTACACCGGCGGGACCATCGGCATGCATCCCACGCCTGAAGGCTACGCGCCCGCGCCCGGCTATCTGGCGGCGCAGATTCTGTCCATGCCAGAATTGAAAAGCAAATCAATGCCTGAGGTGGATATTCAGGAATATGACCCGCTGCTCGATTCGGCGAACATGACCCCCGAAGATTGGTACAAGATCGCCTGCGATATTGGCAATCACTACAACGACTACGATGGCTTCATCATTCTGCACGGCACAGATACGATGGCATATACCGCCTCTGCGCTGCCATTCATGTTGCAAGGATTGGGCAAACCTGTGGTACTGACTGGTTCGCAAATCCCGCTGTGCGAAGTCCGCAACGATGCGCGCGCCAACATTATCACCGCATTGACGGTCGCCGCAAATTTTGACATTCCCGAAGTCTGCTTGTGCTTTGGCAATCAACTCCTGCGTGGTTGCCGCTCGGTCAAAGTCAGCACCGATGGCTTGGATGCCTTCGCCTCCCCCAACCTGCCGCCGCTCGGTGATATTGGCGTAGACATCCGCATCCATCGCAAATTGTTGCTGTCCGCTCCACTCGAAGAAAGCACGTTGCAAGTACAGGAGTTGAAACAGGTCAATATTGGAGCGCTGCCCTTGTGGCCCGGCATCCCCGCGCAGGTGGTCCGCAACTTCCTCCAACCGCCGCTGCAAGGCTTGATCCTGAGAGCCTACGGCGTTGGTAATGGACCCACGAACAACGCGGATTTTCTCGCCGCACTCGAAGAAGCCACCGCACGCGGAGTTGTAATTGTGGATTGTACGCAATGCCTGCGGGGCAGCGTCCATCTTGGGGATTACGCCACCGGCTCTGCATTGGCAAGGGCTGGCGTCATCAGCGGCTTCGACATGACCGCCGAAGCCGCTTTAGCAAAACTCTCGTATCTATTCAGTCAAAACCTTTCAGTGGATGAAATCAAACGCCTGATGCAGATGAATCTACGCGGCGAACTGACCACCTGATTTTATTTTCTCAACGCCGATAACGCGCTTCGGAACTCCGCCGCAAACTGTTTCGCTGTTTCAACAGGCTTTTGGCTACTCCCGATCATTTTCACACACGCCGAGCCGACAATGACTCCATCCGCGAGTTGCCCGACCTGCTTGGCTTGTTCGGGTGTGCCAATGCCAAATCCCACGCACACGGGCGCGGACGTATGCGCCCGCACGCGATTAATCAACGCGCCGAGGTTATTTGAAATTTCCCTGCGTTCGCCTGTTACCCCCGTGACCGAAACGAGATAAATAAATCCCTGCGCATTGCGGGCAATTAATTCCATTCGCTCATCGGGCGAGGTCGGCGCGAGCATTTGAATCAACGGCAAGTCCCCCGCCACGGATGTAAATTCCTCCGCTTCTTCCATCGGCAAATCGGGGATGATGAAACCATCCGCGCCTGCTTCTTTCGCCTCGCGGATAAATTTCTCCAATCCATACGCCAGCATGGGATTGTAATAGCCCATCAAAATCAGCGGAATGTCCACACCGCGTTGGCGTAATTGCTTCACCGCTTCGAGCGACTTTCTGACCGTGATGCCTTTTTCCAGGGCGATTTGCGTGGCTTGCTGAATCACGGGTCCATCGGCGAGCGGGTCGGAAAAGGACAGCCCCACCTCGATCACGTCCGCGCCGTGTTTGGCGAGCGCTTCAATCACATCAATAGAGGCGGGCAGGTCAGGGTAGCCCAATGGGAAGTAGGGCATAAAGATGGGTTTGTTTTGAAAAGCAGATTCAAGTCTGTTCATGGGTTCCTCTGTTCGATAATTCGATATTGGATATTCGAATACCGAATTATCGAATATCGCCCAATTCTTTAATCACCGTATTTAAATCCTTATCCCCTCTTCCTGACAGATTCACCAGAATCGCCTGATCTTTGCGCATGGTTGGTGCTTTCTTGATGACCTCTGCCACAGCATGAGAAGATTCCAATGCGGGGATGATCCCTTCGGTATGGCATAAGGTCTGAAAAGCATTCAGCGCTTCTTCATCCGTTGCGGAGGTGTAGAAGGCGCGTTCGTTGTCGCGCAGCATGGCGTGTTCGGGACCAACGGCGGCATAATCCAACCCTGCTGAAACCGAATGTGTCTCGGCAATTTGACCATCTTCATCTTGCAAGACATATGTGCGCGTGCCGTGAATGACACCCACCCGCGCTTTTTCCGCGTCGCCGAAGCGAGCCGCGTGTTTGCCCGAAGCGATTCCACTGCCGCCTGCTTCCACGCCGATGAGTTCCACGGCTTCGTCGTTCATAAATCCGCTGAAGA
>JACAEP010000174.1 GCA_013388795.1 Chloroflexota bacterium
GCACAAAGCCTGCGGGCTACGTTCACCCCAAAGCGTTGGAAGCGCTCGCAGAGATCGGGATCCAGCATACGGGTAGTTCGAAGCGCGTGGATGAATTTCAAGGCGTAGACTTCGACCTCGTCGTCACGGTTTGCGATTCGGCGGCTGAGGAATGTCCCATCTGGCTGGGAAAAGGGAGGAAGGTTCATCACAGTTTTCCCGACCCCGCGCTGACCGATGACTTGAACGATTTTCGCTCGGTGCGCGATGACATTGGACGCGTAATGACTGAATTGTTATCGAAATCGTAATCAATCCAAATGTCGCGGTTTGTTGATCCGTTACGAAAAGAAATCCAAAAACTTTCTGGCTCTTCTTCAACTCGCTTGTGCTATGTTCTGGTTTCGCAGACTGGCTCAATCTACCTTTTGAGATAATTTCTAAAGGATATATCAAGTTTGGGGATGGCGCATGTGAGATCGCAGGGAATTTTTTTATGAACTACGGCAGAGGCAGGTTCCCGGCATACCCCGTCAACTCGATGTAGCCATTCCCATTCACAGATTTGCCATCACACGTCCCCTCAAAGCGGACGGCGCCTTCCCAGTATGTGACTGCCGGGAAATTGACTTCCTGGTCGGGCATCCACGGGCGGATGTCGAGCAGGCAGTTCGGTTCTTCCAGTTGAATCTGCCACGCAGATGGATACATGCCACCCGTATGCGGACTGCGCCACTGGCCGAGGGCAGCAATGCTGAAGTTTTCGTTTTGCAGGGACTGACTCAAACCGTTGGCGTGGATAAAAGTCCCGCTCGACGAATCAGACGTCCCGCCGCCTGATTCGCGCAACTGGAACAGCATCAACGCTGAACCATCGTCGAATTGCAGCGAGAACCAATCCCAGCCAATCTGTCCTTCATCCAAAACGCCGGTGCTGAACTCGTGATCTTTCCATGCCAAGCCGCTGACCGGATACGTTTCGTTTTGTACCTGCACTGTCCCTTCTGCGCGCAGGCGCGGCTGGCTGTAATAATATGAGGCGTTTGTAATTTCTTTGCCCTTGCGGCTATACCCGTTCTCGCCGTGCAAAATGACGCCCATTTCGTCGGTCAGGTTCAGGTCAATGGCGGCTCTGTCTTGCCTGGCTTGCAGACGATAGGAGTCTTTGCCCGTTTCGACAATGCTCCAATCTTCGAGCCAGACGCGGTAGGGACTCCCCTGTGCGCCTGCCAGGCCGGGACCCGGACGGGCGTAGCGTTCATAAGCGTGAAACTCATTTGCTTCGATGTCGCTCAGGGCGAAGTGGGCAAAATACAGACTTTCGCTGTACCACGCTGAGTCTTCGGGCAGGTCAACTGTCGGGGGCGTCAGGCTCACTCGAAACACAGTCAACTCGAAGCCGAAGGGACGACCGTCGGGCGTGGATAAATTCCCTGTGTAGTACCACCACTCCGTCCGAAAGTCTGGATGCGCGCCAAAATCGGCGGGAAAGGTCAGGGGACGCGATCCATCCGCGTAGGTTAATCCATCTGGAATTTCAGGGGAGAAATCCACGGCTTGCAATTCAGCAGCAGGCGTGACTTGCGGCACGCAGGCGTTTAGCAAGAGTGCGGTTGAAATGAGAATTGTATGATAGAGGGGCGTCTTTAGAAAGTTCATAGGAGTATGATACGTCTGTGGGTTTGTGAAAGATTAGACAACATACTTTGCGAAAGTCCTACCTGACATGACAATCTTCCTTCGTTTCCACGACCTGACCAAATCCTATTATGAGGGCAACGTGAAACGCCTCGTCCTGCAGAACGCGCACGCCGAATTCCAGCCCGGCGAAATGACCGCCATCCTCGGCAAGAGCGGCAGCGGCAAAAGCACCCTGCTTAATCTGATCAGCGGCATCGACGCGCCCGACAGCGGGCAGATCTGGGTGGACGGGCGCAACCTCGCCTCCCTGCCCGAACGCGAGCGGACTCTCTTCCGCCGCGCGCGCATTGGTTTCATTTTTCAGTTCTTCAATCTCATTCCCACGCTGACCGTTGGAGAAAACGTCAGCCTGCCGCTGGAACTAAATCGGGTGCCGCGCCCTCAAGCGCAGAAAAAAGCCAAAGATTTTTTGGACTCTGTCGGGCTGGCTGACCGTTGGACGACCTTTCCCGAAAAACTTTCCGGCGGCGAACAACAGCGCGTCGCGCTTGCCCGCGCGCTGGTTCACGACCCGCTGCTGATTCTCGCTGATGAACCAACCGGCAACCTGGATGAAGAGACCGGCGCGCAGGTCATGTCGCTGCTGGCAAAACTAACCCGCGAACAAGACCGCACCCTGCTGATGGTCACGCATAGCGCCGAAGCCGCCTCCTACGCGGACAGAGTCTTGCGCCTCTCACACGGGCAACTGGTGGCGGAGCGCTAAAACCCATGCTTTCGCTTCGCACCCTGCTTCGGCACCCGATCCAATTTGCGCTGATGACTCTGGGCATCGCGCTCGGTGTGGCGGTCATGGTTGGGATTGACCTTGCCAATGCCAGCGCCGAACGCGCCTTCGACCTAAGCGCCAGCGCAGTGACCGGGCGTGCCACCCATGCCATCGTTGCCGGGAGCGGCGGGGTGGATGAAACTCTCTACGTCCGTCTGCGCACCGACCCGCAGTGGCGGGGTCAGTTCGAGAGCGCGCCAACCGTCCGCGCTTTTGTCGCCAGCCCGCAGTTGGGTGAGATTCCATTCACCTTGCTTGGCATTGACCCGTTCGCCGAAGCGCCCTTCCGCAGTTACCTCGGCGGGGGACAGGGTTTTGACTTTCAATCTATTGCCCCGCTTCTAACCCAGTCTGGCGCCATTTTGCTTTCTGCGCCGACCGCCGAGCGCTACAACTTGACTCCCTGCATGGACGAATTTAACGACTCCTGTCGCCTGGAACTCTCGATCAACGGCAAGACTCGTAGTGCCTACCTGATCGGTTTACTGGAACCGTCCAATGACTTCGCCCGCCGCGCGCTCGATACGCTCGTGATCACCGACATCGCCACCGCTCAAAGCCTGACCGACACAGCAGGAGAACTCACTCAAATTGACCTGATCCTGCCCGAAGACTACGACACCGCCGCACTGACCGCCGCGCTCCCAGCGGGCAATCTGCTGGTCGCCTCCGCCACCCGCAACGACCAGGTCAACACCATGACCGCCGCCTTCCGCGTCAACCTGACCGCCCTCAGCCTGCTGGCGTTGCTGGTCGGCCTGTTTCTGATTTACAACACTATGACCTTTTCCGTTGTCCAGCGCCGCGCCATGTTCGGTGCCCTGCGCAGTCTCGGCTACACCCGCGAGCAGGTCTTCGGCATGGTGCTGGGCGAAGCCGCGCTGGTCGGCGCTTTGGGGGCATGCATTGGGCTGGGCTTGGGCATCCTGCTCGGTCAGGGCGCGGTGCAAATGGTCACGCAGACCATCAACGATCTGTTCTTTGTCGTCAGTGTGCGCGGTGTGCAAATCCCTGCCTCCAGTTTGCTGAAGGGCGGTTTGGCGGGTTTGTTTGCCAGCCTGCTGGCTGCTGCCCCGCCCGCCTGGGAAGCCGCCTCCGTCCCGCCGCGCCTGGCGCTCTCCCGCGCCGGGCTGGAGAGCAAAGCGGGCGTTGCCGTTAATCTCGCCGCCGTTCTTGGTATCCTTGCCGCCCTCGCTGGCGGATTGATTCTCGCCATCCCCACCCGCGACCTGATTGTCAGTTTCACGGGCACGTTTGCGGTAATCATCGGACTGGCGGCGCTGACCCCGTTTGTCACAGTGACCCTCATGCGCCTGCTCAACGACCCGCTTGCCGCGCTCTTCGGCTTGATGGGGCGGCTGGCGCCGCGCAACGTCATCCGTTCGCAAAGCCGCACCGCCGTTGCCGTCGCCGCGCTGATGATCGCCGTCTCGGTTACCATTGGTGTGCAGGTAATGATCGCCAGTTTCCGCACCACCGTCACGCTCTGGCTCGACCAAACCCTGCAAGGCGATCTCTACATCGCCGCGCAAGGCTTGAGCGCGGCACGTCTCGACACCCCGCTCGCCCCCGAAGCCGTCGCCATTGCGCGGTCACATCCACTTGCGCAATCCAGCGCGGTCGTGCGCGTTGTCAGCGTGGAAACCGAGTTCGGGTCTGTGGATCTGGTTGCGGCTACGCCCGACCCGCTGCTCGATGCGCGCATCCTGCTTGAAGGAAATCCCGAACATGTAGTCAGAGAGATGAAGGAAGGGGCGATTCTGCTCTCCGAGCCGCTCGCCGCCCGCCTCGGCATTGATTCTTTGAATGAGACGTTCCCGCTTCTGACTCCCGAAGGTTGGGTTCAATTTCCTGTGGCAGGAATCTACGCCGATTACGCCTCCACGCGCGGGACGATCCGTATGGATATTGACGTGTATCGCTCCCTGTGGAAGGACGACACCCTCAACGGCGTCTCCCTCACGCTCCTCTCTTCTGCGGATGTGGACTCTGTCACCGCCGACTTGCGCGGGCAATTGATCGGCTTCGAGCGGGTGCAGGTCAACCCCAGCGGCGCGCTGCGCGACGATGCCATCAAGATTTTTGACCGCACCTTTGCAATCACCACCGCCATGCAGCTGGTCACGACCCTGGTGGCGTTTATCGGCGTCTTGAGTTCCCTGCTGGCTTTGCAGTTGGAAAAAGCCCGCGAAATGGGCATCCTGCGCGCGCTGGGGCTCACCCTTGCCGAAATGCGCCGCCTGACGTTTTGGGAGACGGGTCTGCTCGGCGCTTCGGCGGGACTGCTGGCCCTGCCCACCGGCTACATCCTGGCCTGGATTCTCATCTTCATCATCAACCAGCGTTCCTTCGGCTGGACGCTGCAAATGCAGATGGAGCCGCTTCCGTTTGCGCAGGCATTTGTGCTGGCAGTCAGCGCCGCCCTGCTTGCGGCGGTGTACCCTGCCTGGCGCCTGAGTCGCATGCAAACCGCCGAAGCCCTGCGCGGAGAGTGACCCATGCCAACCATGCGCAAAAAGTCCGACCTGCCCGTCAAAATCTGCCCTATTTGTAAGCGTCCTTTTGCGTGGCGAAAAAAGTGGCGCAAGGATTGGCAGAAGGTCATCTATTGCTCTGAAAAATGCCGCCGAAACAACCACACTACAAAACCTGTTAAAGAAACGAGCGCACAATCATGTCTACTTATATAACAGATATTCTCATTGTCGGGGCAGGGCTTTCAGGGCTTCTTGCCGCCATCAACTTGCAAGCCAGTGGCTTTCATCCTCTTGTAGTGGATAAAGGGCGCGGCGTGGGCGGACGTCTTGCCAGCCGCCGCATCGGTTCCGCCACCTTCGATCATGGCGCGCAGTTCATCACTGCTCGTACCCCGCGCTTTGCAGCCTTGTTGAATGAATGGAAAGAGTTGGGTCTTGTCGCCGAATGGTATCGCGGTGTGAACGAAGCACATATCCACTGGCGCGGTGTCCCGTCCATGACGGCAATCCCCAAACATCTGGCAAAATCCTTGAATGTGAAACTGGAAATGAAGATGTCTGTGTTGAAGCAAGAGGGTTCCCATTGGCTGGCAGCCTTTGAAAATGGTGAAACCATATCTGCGAACGCTGTCCTGCTGACTGCGCCCGTTCCGCAGTCACTGGTTTTGTTGGATGCAGGCGGGGTGGCGCTTGAAGCGTCGAAACGGGAACAGCTTGAGGCGGTGGAATATGAGCCGTGCCTGGCTGTCATGGCTGCGCTAAAGGGTGCGTCGAACATCCCCCAGCCCGGTTTTATCCGCTTTGAGTCTGGTCTCATTTCCTGGATCGCTGACAATCAAGCCAAGGGCATCTCGGCGGCTCCGGCGGTGACCATCCATGCCATGCCTATCTATAGTTCAAGCCATTGGGAGGATGACCGCCAGAAAATTGGTCAGCGCTTGCTGGAGGTTGCGGCTCCCTGGCTCGGCGCGGAAGTTGCTGAGTTTCAAGTTCATGCCTGGCGGTATGCGCGACCAAGGTATGAGCAAGACCTACCTTGCCTGGTATTGAATCAATCTCCTGCATTGCTGATTGCGGGGGATGCCTTTGGCGGCCCACGCGTGGAAAGCGCAGCGCTTTCCGGTTGGGCGGCGGCAGAGGTGTTGCAGGGAAAAAGATAGAGCAGGAAGAAGCGTTGAAGAAAACGTCCTGCGCCATCACGATGATCTGTGTTTCAACCGTGCCGGTTGGGCGATGTTAATGAAGGTCATCAAGTATTCATTCTACATGATATTATGGGCTTATCTTGTTTCCACTTGCTTCAGTCCAGTCAGTCCATCTTTCAATATTTGGGCTGAACGTTCCAATGCAGATTGTTCCTCGGGATATAGTTCTGCCTGCACGATCCGTTTGACTCCGCCCTGCCCAACAACGCAGGGGATCCCCAGGCATACATCACGCAGTCCGTATTCACCTTCAAGATAAGTAGAAACGGTCAGTACGCTGTTCTGGTCTTGCAAAATTGTTCCAACGATACGCGTCAGCGACATGCCGATCCCAAAGTAAGTTGAGCCTTTGTAATTGATAATGTGATAAGCAGAATCCTTTACCTCACGGACAATGCGGTCACGTTCACCGTGCCAGTCGCGGCAGTTGCCGCACTGCGGGCAAAAATTGTCCATTGGCACACCCGCCACATGGGTTAGCGACCAGGCTGCCACTTCGCTGTCGCCGTGCTCACCCAAAACATAGGCATGGACATTGCGCACGTCCACTTTGCAATGCTGGCTGATAAGATAACGGAAGCGGGCGCTGTCCAGCACAGTGCCTGAACCGATGATACGGTTCTTGTCCCAGCCGGAACGTTTTAGAGCAACTTGCGTGAGAATATCAACCGGGTTGGTGGCGATTACCAAAACCGCCTGAGATTTTTGAGTCACGATCTCATCTACAATGCCTTCGATGATGGCGGCGTTTTTCTGCAACAAGTTCAAGCGCGACTCACCCGGAGCCTGTTTTGCCCCAGCCGTGATGACGATAACCTGTGCGTCCGCGTAATCGCGGCTGTCACCCGCCCGAATCTGTACAGAAGGATAAAAGGGGAGTCCGTGTGCCAGATCAAGCGCCTGACCTTCTGCAAACCCAGGGTTGGCATCCATCAAACAAATTTGTTCAGCCAGTCCCTTCTGCGCGAGGGCATAGGCAAAGGTCGATCCCACTGCTCCAGCCCCAACAACGACAACTTTTCGAGATTTCCAGAGGGTGTCCATATTTTTCCTTTTCATACAGAATCAACGCGGACATTATATGCCTTTTTTGTGATATTTTACACAATTTTTATCTAACTCTTAGACTCTCTAAGAATTGCCGCGATGCCCAACCCAATCTAGTTTGGTTGATACAATGTGATCAATTTCTTGAATCAAAAAGCGTTTTTTCTTGGAATGCTCCATCGCAGGCAAGATTAAGTCAGATGACCTCCAACAGTTTCTGTTGGAGGTCATCTTATCTTACATGGTATGGCGCGCCGAAGAAATATTTAACAACTAGTACCCAAACAACATGAAGATATAGGGTAAAAGCGGGGAATTTCAGCCGCTTTTTCCATCAATTTAAAGTTGTTTGGGCGCTAGCCGGGGCAATAAAGGATTTCGCCCACTTGATCGCCAATGGTGGTGATGTTCCCTGCGGCATCCTGCGCCTGGACATACCAGCGAATGAAGCCATTGGCGCCTTGAAGCGTGTTATAGGCTTGATTACCGGAGTTGTTGTCAATGGTCAACTCATAAGAGCCATTGCCAATGAATGAGCCGGAGGCGGTGTAGTACCCGCTGGTAGAGCCGCCTTCATAGCGGTAGCCAAAGATGACCGATGAAATACCGGATGGATCTGTTACGCCCAGGGCTTGCATGGTGAACGTCCCTGCGCAACCGCCATAATAGCCGGGCGCGCTGTGGAACAAATTTTTGATATCGGGACCTTGCGTATCGGCAGGCGCCGATGTTACCGTAGGCGGAATCGGAGTGGGCGGCACAGGCGTAAACGTGAGCGTGGGTGGAACGACTGTAAAGGTGGGCGTGGGTGAAATAATCACGCTGGGGGGGCTCGATGTCAAGGTGATTGTTGGCGTTCCTGTAGGCGGTTCATTCGGATTTTGCGGCTCGCTTGTGACTGTTGTGGCATCGCCATTAGGAGGCGGGGCCTGCAGATCCACAGAACAAGAACCATTGGTTGCAAAACCTGCCTGAGCGGCTTCTTGCGACACACAGACAAGAACCACTGAACTTTCAGAAGACTCTGCTCCGGCATATGCGCGCGCGCTAACCTGGTAAATGCCAGGTGTGGAAGCGTTCCAAGTCGTTTCGGCATACACCAGCGGGGCGGTTGGGTCAGTTTCCACCGCGCCGACGCTGACCCCGTTTACAAGGAATTCGATCTTGTTCACGCCGCTGCCGGAGGCATGACGTGCATGGGCTTTGAGCGTGAAGGAACCCACCGGCAGGACTGTTCCCCCAATGGGCTGATCCACCCAGGCTTGCACGCCGCTCACAGACATTTCTGCTGGGGCGCCACAGGCAATCAGGAACACAGCGATCAAAAACAAAAAAATGATTTGTTTCATGGTTGAACTCTTTCCCATATTATGGCTCACCGCGCACAGTGATTTCGAAGCGGCATTTCGCCTCGCCAAAGTCGCTTTGCAAGATGACGGTTTCTGCAGTGCGCGACCACTCTTGCGGCGAGCGGGGGGCCAAAACTGCCATTGCCGTACAGAACAAGTCAGGAGCGTTTTCGGTATCGTAATCATTGATTGCAACACTAAATGCCAGTGGTTCATTAAGAATGGGATAATCCAGTTGGTGCCACCAGCCAGAGTTTGTTGTAAACGTGCCTGCGTTATGGCAGATGGTCTGGTGCGGACAAAGACCAAATAAAATTGTGCCAAAATCATGGCTGGGGTTGGGAATGCCGTAAGCGTTCCCTTCGTCACCCGGAATCATGAAACCAAATAACTCCAGGCGGCGGTCGTCGCAGAGAATGCAGATGTCGCCGCGATCAAGCACTTGCCCGGTGGCTGCGCTGGGTTCGATGATAAGCGTATCCACGGAGATCCATAACTTTCTGGAGGCGGGGCAGGCAGGCGTCCGAACTTCATATGCTGAACTGGGGGCAGAAACGCCCAAGTCTGTTACGGCCCGCACGGTGAAGCGCACAACGGAACCGCACCGCCATCTTTGTGAGTAATTGGGCACTGAGGTTGCCCGCGCTGTGCCAGGGCTGACGTTGTTGACAAACCCTTCTCCGGCAGGCGTTCGTGAAAGGGTATCTTCGATAGAAGTGATGACCATGAAGCCTGTCACAGCCGCTTGTGGCACTTCAGCCGTGGGCGACCAATCCCATGCAAGGCTGCGGATGATCGCATCTTCACACAAGATGGTTCCAATATTCGGGCCCTCCTCAGGCAGAGGGCTGCACATTCCCATACTGCGGTTTACAATCCGCACATTGGTCGGCGGCGGAATCGTCGGGCGGTCGCGTCGGATTGGTTCGAGAATATCTGGCGGGATTTGTAACACCCCGTCGTACAAACTGGTCAAATCCAGGCTTGAAATAGCAGGCGTTATCCGATAGCGGATGAATTTTCCGCCAGCGGCGGGAGGCGCGGGATTCAAGGAGGCAACTTCCCGCGGTTCAAAAGCCAATTCGGTCGTCAGGTCGCGTCCGTCCCATTCTCCGCTGGCATGGCTGCCAGCAAAGCGCCCAATGCGCACGCTTTCCACGCCGCGCCTGCCCCAACATTCACCTTCCAAACGCACCAAGCCATCGGCGGCAGGCGCAAGGGAGTACTGTCCACGGTTGGGCATTTGCAAGGGCAGGTCGTAATATAGATTACCCGAAGTAGGGCGCAACAATCCATTTCCGGCTGGCAGGCGTTCATACCGAGAGCCATTGATTGAAATGTAACAATAAACGCCGTCGTAACCCTCTTGCGTCGTCAGGCTGATGAGTGAAAGCCGCAGGTCGGGCGCGCCCCCAGCGCTGCCGGATGGAGAACAATCAGAACCGATTGCAATTGCCAGCATGGAGGTAATGCCTTCGCCGCCTGAGCGAACCGGCGCAAGGAAATAACGATAGGTTCCAATGCGGGTGATGGGGGTGTCGTTGTAGGAAGTGGTGTTGGCTGGTAATGTGGTTAGCAAACTCATGGAAACTTCGCCGGGGGCAAGACGGTACAGGCGGTAGGACGTTTCATCGGCGGCATCGCTCCAGCGCATGGCGATCTGGCTGCAGGAATGGGTCTCGCCTTCAAAACGCGGGTCACTGGCAGATGGGGCGGGAGAACCCGGTCCGCCTGGCGCGGGCGGCGGCACGGGCCTGCTGCTGGAGGGTGCAGGGGCCGGACGCGGAATGGAGATGGTTGAGCCGGGTGGGATGCTTCCGGCGGGGCTAAGGCTTGGGTTCAAGCGAACAAGTTCATCGGGCGTCGTTCCTGAGGCGGCGGCAAGGTCTGACACAGAAATTTCGGTCACGCCATCGCCGCGCGGCAGGTCATCCACATTTACTTGAATGGGCAGGGCGCTCATATCCAGCGCGTCCACAAAGATGATTTGCGAGTCGGCAAAGTGTTCCGCGTCCAAAAAAGCGCGCGCCACAAGCGCATGCCGCCCAACTGTGGCGGGCGCCCAGGTTTGAGCCAGCATGGTCGTGTTTTGTCCTTCACCATTGCTTGCAGCAATCAACACGCCGTTGGCATACACTTCCAGGCGGGTAATGGGCGCGCTCGCTTCTGCAGTAACCACCAAAGGCAGCGCCTCGTTGAGATTAGCAAGCATCGTCGTCTGCGGGTCTTTGATCTCCACCAGAATTTGCGGCGCTCTGTTACTTGAGCGCCAGAGCGCCAAGCCTCCTGCAACAGCGCACAGCGCAAGAGCAAGCAGCGCGCCCGCAAGAATGCAGCCCGCTCCACGTCTATTTTTCATGTTTCTCGTCTCCTTTTGGTGATATTTTTGATCTCATCTCGGCTTGTGATTGGGACTCTTCACCGGTGAGATGCCGCCACAGATCGGCGGCGGATCGAAACAGGACTTCTCCGCCTCCTTCCAGCAGACGGGCGCTGACTCTCCATTCGCCGGGTGGCTGCCACTGACTGGGTTCCTGCCAAACCCGAATAAGATACGATCTCGTTTTCCGTTGTCTTTGCATAGTGTTATTTGTTGCAAAAGATTTGCTACAGCAATACAAGCGCCTTAGGGAGGCGGCAGTAACACGCACTGACATATTGTCTGATCGAATCCCCATCCGCTTGGGCATGAAACAGGCTGGCATCCGGAAGATGGAGGCGGAGGCTGCGGATCGCTGGGATTTGTTTGCGGCGCATATACCTGGCAAAGCCCCAGGTCGCTGCCGGTTGCGGCTGTTCCAATCGATACACGGCAGGCGCGGTCCAATTCTGATAGCGCTTGAATTGGATAATAGGCAAACGACTTAACCGCCGCTCCCGCTTGTTCCTGCGTCATCTTATCGTTGAAGTCAAACATGGCAGGGTCAAGCGTTCTGCCTGCCCATACGCCTGCCAGATATTTTTGGTCGTCATCCACCAGGGCGGCTTTGACGGCAATTTGGACTGTGTTTTGATTATCCGGCGAAATGCGCGCCCATGCGGCATCCGCGTCGCTGCCCATGCCGCTGTCAAAAACTTTGGTTTCGTAACCGTCTCCAAAGCCGGGGCTTTTATCGGCGTTCACCGCTTCATTGCCGCCCACGTCTTTGTTGGTATCCTGCCAGACTTGAACATTTTCGACAGACCACTCTGTCGCCGCAGGGGCGTTCACAAGAATCAGCCAGTCGCCGCGGCCGTCCATATCGTTGTCAATCTCCAGCGCATATTGACCGGACAGGGAGCCGTCTGCGCTGCGTGAGCGCAGGATCATGCTGGCATAGATCCAGGTGTCGTCTTGCATCACTTCGTACTGGGTAATATCCAGTTCAGGGAAGTAAGTATCCATTGTGACTGCATTAAATGGGCGTTCGTATTCGCCTTTGTCAAAGCGGTCGCCGCCTCCGGCAGTTTGGTCATTTGATGTACGCGATGAATCTTGATCGGCGGCGATGCCTAAATTTTCGATGGGTAATGAGGCGGGGATTACCGTATGCGAAATTGCGGTAGGCGGGAGTGTGCCGGTAGGCGGCAGCGCGGTGGGAGGCGTTTGGGTGGGTGTTTCGGTGGCAGGAGCTCCTCCACATGCCTGAAGCAGGAGCAATAGCAATGCCAATATCAATATTGTCTTAACCGGATGAATTTTCATCTTATTCTCCTTATGATAAATTTTTTAGGGGGCAAACACGCACGACCAGGACCCTTTCACTTGTCCGGGAACTTCAAATGTGCCTGAAATTCCATCGGCGGCAACGACAATGACTCCATCCCATGTTGTCATTTGCGCCATGTCGGATGGTCCTACTCCCATGGCAATCACTGCAGGGGAGGGCTGCCCGGCAACGACGCCGTTTTCGGCAGTGATGGAGAAAACGCTTACGGGTGTTGGCGGCTGCGCGGCGGGCGGAGCGGAAAAGGTGACAATAAACGGCGCGGCAATGGGAGTGGAACACATGGAAAAGCCCATAAAGCCAGTCGCGTTCAATGCTTCAAGCGTGGTGACGCCTGCCATCTCTGCCGGGCTTTCGATGACCACTCGCATATCCACCAGGGAGCCGGGAATGGCGGAGTTCTGTGTGACTGTGGGTTGTTCCGCGCCAGCCAATGGCGTGAATGGCACAAAGCGCGAAGTGAGCCATTGGGCAATGGTCAGGTAGGCTTCGCGCGGGAAGCCATACCCCTGCATGGAGACATACCAGCCATTGAAAACCGCATCAAAATAGATTGTCCCCTCTGCTTCTTTGATGACGGCGATCTCGCCCAATGCCACCGGCTCTGTGCCTTCTGTCACTTCCAGGTATTGCATCACGCCGTCATACGCCTGCCGCCCTGGGGTATCTACGGTGACGCTAAGCGAGAAGGTTTTGCCGCTTTCGAAATTGTAGTAGCAGGCAGTTTTGCCTATAGCGGCATCAGGAACCCGGTCAAAGGGAATTTCGTACAATACGGGCGCAAATTCATTGTCTGAAAGGATGGAACATTCTTCCAGACCGGCCGTATCCAGCAAACGCGGGTCAACGGGGGTTGCGGGCAAAAGCTGCGCGGGTTCGGCTGTAGGGTTAACTACGTCTTCACCGCCGGGCAGGGGAAGCCCGCTGAAAGAACAGGCAAGCGAAGCGGTAAGTAAAACGATTAAGATAGCAAAGAATTTTTTCATCATCACTCTCCTTTCAAGAGGAATAAGGCGCCAGGTTGGCGAGCAATAATTCAGCCAGCAGCGCTAAATTCTTTTCATCAAAGCCTTGGGCATCTAGTACGACATACCAACCATTCAACACGGCTTCGAGTGCGATGCGCCCGTCGCTGAAGGTTTTGAAAACGGCAATTTCCCCGATGGGATAAGGCGTAACCGTGCCGCCTGACACGGCATCGAACTGGCGAACCGTTTCGTAGGCTTCGCGCCCGGGCAAACTGGTGGCAATGGATACAAAAAGCGTGCCGTTGCTAAACTCGTACTGGCAGGCTTTCTTGTCCGCATCTGAAAGGGGTTGTTTGGTATTCGGAACCGAACCAATGGTATTGGGGAAGTCGGAGTCTATAAAGATGTCACAGTCGGCAATGTTGCGCGGGTCAAAATAGTTGGCTTGCGGCTGTGGCGCGGGGGCTTCGGGCGTGAAGGTGGGCGGGGCAGGCAAGTCGGTAGGTTTGTTTTCCTCCACGTTGGAAGCGGTGGGCGTAAAAGTTGGAATATCTATGGGTGGGTTCGCGGTCCCTGAAGGCGGGGTTGAGCCGGGTAAGTTGCATGCCAACGAAGCCAGCGTTAAAAGCAGAATTGCCAATAGGGGTTTATGCATGTCTCTATCCTTTTTCTACCCCATCATACAAAGAGAGCGTCCTAAAAACGTCCCAAACAGTTTTTTTAGGACGTTGACACGGCTTTTAGTACTAAATGACTACTCAATGAGGGCGCAGGTTGTTGTAAATGCGCCAGCCGCTATAACAAACCTTTGAGGAGATTATCCCGTATTGAATGCTCTTCCGTTTCAGGCAGGCAAATCTTTAAGGGCGCAAATGCTGAGTTTGCCAACGCGCGGACTTCGGCATAACAGGCTTGCGCCTGGGTTTCATCATGCGTTTCACAATACAGCCGCCCCATGAGCAGCAAACTATCCCCGATTAACTGTTGGTCGGGGCAGGAACGCGCCAAAATCAATGCAGATTGCGCCTCAGTAAGCGCATGAGTCAGGCTGCCAGTGCGCAGCGCCTGATATGCCTTCACTAGATGCGCCAAAGTTTGCAACGGCGCTTCGCCTGAATCCAATGCGGAACGATGCAGGGCGCTTAACTCATTGAGTTCGATAGTTTGGTTTTGAATAGCATGTGTGAGCATTTCCTGCAGGCGTGCCATTTGGATAAAGGATGGCACTTTGCTGGCATGGGCAGCTGCAGCTGCGCGCGCATGTGCCGCTTGCGCCTTTTGTTCATTTTGCAGAATACGCCACAACTGCCCCTGGATATTGGCAGCAAAAAATACAACGGGGTGCAGGTTCAGGGCGGCAGACTCCGCTTCGAGGTCCGCGAGGGAGGCGGATGGGGGTTCTCCAGCGGCGAGGGCCGTGAAGGTTAGATAGCAGCGCATCAGAATCTGCCCGTAACGGCTTTCCACTTTTGTAGCGGCTTCCAAGCCGTGGGTGAAGTCTTTGCGGGCAGCGGAAAGATTCCCGCAGCGCGCGAGCGCCCAACCCCGCCCGGCAAATTTGCCCCACATGCCTGGCAGGTAGGAAGAGCCAGCCACTTCTATGGCGCGGTCGTATGTGCGAATGGCGTTTTCGTATTGTCCGCAATTCAAAGCGATTTGCCCCAGCATGGTGAGGGCGGCGGCTTCGAGGCGGCGCAGCCCTCCTTGGTTGGAGAGTTTCACGGTGCGATCCAGAATCTGGCGGGCTTGAGTGTAGTCTTGCGCGAAGACCAGGGCGGTGCCTAGATGATTGAGGCTTTGGACGGTTTGCGCTGAAGCGGATAACTTGTTTTGTTCTAACAGTGAGAGCGCATTGCCCAGGTCATCAATGGCTTGAGAGGTTTGCCCCAGCATCAGGGCGCTGACAGCGCGGATGTTTAGGGCGCGGACGGCATTGGCAGTATCGTTCAGTGTGAGGGATAGGTTGAATGCCTGGTCGGCGGCACGATGCGCGTTTTTGCTTTGGTCGCGTGTGTATAAGGCATACGCTTGCATGGAAAGGGCATTGGCAAATAGAGAAGGGAAAGGGCGCGTTTGCGTTACGGCTTGTTCCAGCAGATGCAATGCATGTTCGCCATGACCTTGATATAGGGCGATCACTCCGCGCTGTAAAGCGGCTTGCGCGCGCAGTTCTTGTATTTGCGGGTCTGTATCTGTGTCGGTGAGCAGTCTTTCTGCGCGGGCGATGGATGCCAGCGCGGTTTCGAAGGCGGCCAGGTCTGTGCTTTCCTGGGCATGTTTTAACCAAAAGCGGGCGGCTGGCGGAAACAAATCTGCCTGTTCGTATTGGCTGGCGATTTCGGCGGCAAAGCCTGTTTCATCGGCATGTATTTGTTCCAGCGCTTGCGCTGCCCTGGCTCGCAATTGTTTTGCGCGCAGATTGGGAATTTCGTCCAGAATGATTTGATGGATAAGATGATGAGAAAACGTGTGATCGTCCCCGCCTATTCGCGTATTTTCGAGCAGCAGCCGTTCTGACTGAAGGATATCCAATGCGGCGGCGTATGCTTCGGGTTGCCATTGCAAGGCGGCTTGCAATTCATTTTCTGCCAGAGAAAAGCCAAGAATGGCGGCGGTTTCGAGCATGTCACGCGCTGGCAGGGTGAGACTTCCCAATCGAATCTTAAGTGATTCATGAAGGGAGGGCAGCGCGTCGCCTTTGGTTTGTGTTTGCCGCTGTTTACGCAGGATTTGGGCTGCCTCTCTCAACAGAAGCGGCATGCCTTCGGCATAACGAGAGACTTCTGTGAGCGTTTCAAAAGGGATGTTCTTGGTTTTCAAGGCAGTTTCAAGGAAGGTTTGCGTTTCTGCCGGAGTGAATGCCTGCAGGAGCAGGTCTTGCGAGGCGCGTTTTCGGCGCAGGATTCGTTTCAGGTCAAGCAGGGCAAGCGGCGAATCCTCTATGCGATGCGTAATCAGGAATAAGATCGGTTGTTGAAACACCCCATCGGTCAGTTCGTTCAAAAACTCAAGCGAGGCGGTATCCATCCAGTGACTATCTTCGATTATCACAACCAGGGGTTGGTCGCTTGCCAGGGCATATATCCCCTGGCGGAGAGCGGAACGCAGTTCAGCGGTATCGGGACGGGCGAAAGGGATCAACCCGGACCGCAAGAGACTGAGGTCTGGGATGAGTGGCAATAATTGGTTTAACCATTCAGGAGAAACATCCGCCCGACGGGCGAGCAACGGCGCGCCAAGGTTGAGGATCTGCTGCCATAGCCCGTAGGGACGTTCCACTCCGGTGGGTTGACAATTGCCCCAAAAGATTTGTACTGCTTCGGCAGGCAGATACCGGCGCAGGGCTTCGCGGATCAGTGTGGTCTTTCCCACTCCGGCAGGGCCATGGATGAATACAAACCCGCCATGCTTTTTTTGAATATCATGCAGAGCATGTTTTAACACGGTCAATTCATTATCACGGCCGACAAAGGGCAGCCATTCTGCAGATGGGTGACGCGAAGCGACAGGTCGAAGGTGATTATGCAGAATCTCGCGATACAGCGCCATGCTCTCAGGCATGGGTTGAGCGCCGATAGCACTTTGCAGGTTTTCTTCGAGCGTTTTGTACATGGTTAGCGCTGCAGAACGATTTCCCAAACGAGCTTCGGCGGTCATGCAAAGGCGTACTGCTTCTTCGTTCCACGGATCGTGTGATATTAACTTTCGCGCCCAGCGAATGACGGATTCAGGCTCTTCCTGTTCCATGCAGGTTTTCGCCAGGGAAAGTAAGAGGCCAAGATAGCGGGCGCGCAATTCTTCACGGCGCACCAGGATAAAATCATTCACTTCGACTCCCTGGGCAAGCTCGCCCGTGTACAAGGCAACTGCTGCCTCCATGTCTGGGCGCGAAGATGCTGGCCGTTCGAATGCGGTCACATCCACCCACACGTTGGAGGGGAGATCAAACAAAACGCTCTGCGTGGAGATTTTCAATGCCGGGCGAAGCGTCTCCGGCAGGGTTTTGCGCAGGAGATATAAATGTCGCCTTAAATTGGCGAGCGCTTCTTGTTCACTGATGTCCGCCCAAATGGAGAATGCCAGTTTTCTGCGGGTATGAGGTTGGTTGGGCTGGAGCGCTAGTCTTACAAACAGGCATATCAGCGTATCTCGCTGCAGCAGAGGGAGGACGTTGCTATTCACTTCGATTCGCGGAGCCCCAAGCAATAATAAACGAGTAGCATTGGCTGGCGACATGTGAAAATTATAATGACTTACTTCTTAAATCTCAAATGTAGATATGTAGGGAGCATCCAAGAGAAGAAACTTAAGTAGTCGGTCGAAAATAATTAGAATTCCGTCTTTGCGAGCCGCCGACTTCGCCTCGCAAAAACGATGTTTCTTTAAAGATAGGGTCTTTTTGATTTTTAAGAACGATTTTCAGGGCAAGGATAATATTTTACGCCAGCAAGAGAGCCATCAATCACAGGCAATTCAACCAGCGAAATTCACTCTTCATGGTGCCCAGGCTTGCTGCCGACGGTGTCTGAGGCGGTTAGCATTATCCTGAGGGCAAGAATCCAAATCTGTTTTTTTCATAAGTTGGACTTACGCAAAATTATTCGCCGCTTCGGCATTGGACCGCCGACCACAGACCATAGACCACGGTCCGCCGACGGCGGTCATATTTTGGGAGTTTTGCGTAAGTCTTGATAAGGTCTCCTTTGTCGGTTTGAGCGAAAAAAGGATTGACTTCTTACGGAATGTAAGAGTTTGCTTATCTTGCGCTTCAAACATAGCGAGGAGTAAACATATGGATATTACGGTTTATGGCGCATATTGGTGCCCCGATTGCAGGCGCAGCAAACAGTTTTTAGGTGAGCATCAGATACCCTACAAGTGGGTCGATATTGAGCAGGATAAGGCAGGTGAGGCGTATGTCTTGCAGAAGAACGACGGAAAGCGCATCATCCCGACCATTGAATTTGAAGATGGTTCGATTCTGGTCGAACCATCCAACGCGGAGCTGGCGGCGAAGTTGGGATTGAAGACCAGCGCCTCCCGTGCTCATTATGATCTGATCGTGATTGGCGGCGGCCCTGCGGGATTAACGGCGGCATTGTATACGGCGCGTGAAGGGATTAACACGCTGGTCATCGAACGCGCCGCGTTGGGCGGGCAGGCGGCGGCAACTGAGCGGCTGGACAATGTGCCGGGGTTTGCCGAGGGTGTGCTGGGTTCGGAGTTTGCCTTGCAATTGCGGAGACAGGCGGAGCGTTTTGGCGTGGAGATGCTGCAAGCGCAGGATGTGACCGCCATTCGGCAAAACGGAAATTATCATTGTGTGCAGACTGCCGATGGCAGTGAATATTCGGCGCGGGCAGTGTTGGTTGCCACGGGCAGCCGGTACAAACGCTTGGGCGTGCCCGGCGAAGATGATTTTATTGGCGCAGGCATTCATTTTTGCGCCACGTGTGATGGTCCGTTTTATAAAAATTTATCCGTGGCAGTTATCGGCGGCGGGAATAGCGCGGCAGAGGAAAGTCTATTTTTAGTCAAATTTGTCGAGAAGGTTACGCTATTGGTGCGCGGGAACGAACTGACTGCCAGCCAGGTGATTCAGGAGAAGACGTTGAGTCATCCGCAGATCGAGGTGCGCTTTAATACCGAAGTGACAAACTTCAGCGGCACGGGCGGTAAATTGAAAGCCGTAGAAATCAAAGACCAAAAGACGAGCGCTGTTGAGACAATCCAGCCTGCGGGCGTGTTCGTGTTCATTGGGCTTACGCCGAACAACAGCGCTTTAAGTGGTACAGGCGTGGAAATGAATCCATGGGGCTTTGTGATGACCGGGCACGACCTGATACATGACGGGCGGCAGCTACCCGGCTTCAATGGGCGTGAGCCGATGTTTTTGGAGACGAGTGTCCCCGGTATTTTTGCAGCGGGGGATGTGCGTCAGGGTAGTACCAAACAGGTGGCTTCGGCGGCAGGCGAAGGCGCGACGGCGGCGCTGCTCATCCGCGAATATTTGAAACGTGTGTAGATGAACTAAAAAGGCGGTCGGTGTTCGACCGCCTTTTTAGGGTCTGTATGCAAAATACAAAATAGAAACTGGTCGACATGGGAAACCGAGGCGACTGGCGGCGCAAATCAACAGTTTGGGGCAAGATGTTCGCCGAATTGCAGACCGCGCTGGATGTGGAACGTAATAAGGAACGCTGCAGAGGTTCTTTTGAAAAAACACACTATCGCAAACGGAACATCATTGAACGGCTTATCAATCGGCTAAAGCAGTTTCGACGCATCGCCACTCGTTATGAAAAACGTGCCGCCAATTTCTCTGCCATGATTACTATTGCCCCTCTGTTCCTCTTTTCTGATTTTGCATACAGGCTCTAATTTTTTTCAAGGTTGTGGTGGGCAATTCTGGTTTTTTGCGCTATGAATTGGAAGATGCTGTCGCGCAAGAGCAGTTCTCTCCCTTGCCCTTGAATATATTCAGGACTTACGCAACCCCCCCAAAAAAATGACCGCCGACGGCAGACCGCGGTCAAAAGTTGAAGAAATGAATGGTTTTACGTAAGTTCAATATATTAATCCCTCTTGATAATTCCCTCCTGCAAGGCAAACTTGACCAGCGCGGCTCGTGAGCGCAGACCCAATTTCTCCATTCCTCTGGCTCGATAGGTTTCCACTGTTTTGGCGCTCAGACCCAACCTATCGGCGATCTCGGCGCTGGTGTGACCGAGCGCCACCATTTTCAAAACTTCCTGTTCCCGTTCGCTGAGCGCCTCCCAAGACTGTTCATAATTTCTGGATTGGGCTTCAGGCAGGATATCCTCCAGCAACACCCGCGTCATGGAGGGATGAACGTACACTTCGCCCCGCAAAACGGCGCGCATGGCGGAGAGCAATTCGGCGTCTGCCGCTTTTTTTAGCACGTATCCGCTTGCCCCATGTTTGAGCGCCTGACGCAAATACTGCGGGTCGTCGTGCATGGTCAGGATGAGGATGCGGGCGGACGGAACCAGTTTTCTCAGCGTTGGCAGCGCTTCCAACCCGCCCAGGGCTGGCATACTCAGATCGAGCAGGATCAAGTCTGGCTGGAGGCGCTCCGCGAGGGTCAGCGTTTCACTTCCGCTGGAGGCTTCGCCTGCAATTTCGTATTCTTTCGTGTCAGTCAGCAAGAGCCGCAGTCCCGCACGAAGGACGGCATGATCGTCGGCTAATAAAACTCGCGTGATGGAGTTCATGCGGCTGCCGTTTCCTTTTCCTCAACCAGAGGGATTTCAATAAAAATACTTGTGCCGCGCTGTGGGGATGACTCAACCGTCAAGACGCCGTTCAATAATTCGGCGCGTTCGCGCATACCCAACAGACCCAGATGACGTTCGCCATAATTTGACATGGTATCAAACCCCACCCCATCATCCTCCACAATGGCGCGGACATGGTCGCCATGCCGCTCGAC
>JACAEP010000261.1 GCA_013388795.1 Chloroflexota bacterium
AGCGGTTTGCTGAGCTGATAGCCAGCCAGTGCAAAGAGCAGGGCAAACGGAACAAGCGCGAGACGCCACAGCGTAGACTTCGTTCCCCGGAGCGGGAACCAGGCAAAGGTCCCGGCAAGAAGCGCAGTGGTCGCCATGTTGGTTCCACAGCCCGGGTGGACGGCGAGTCCGCTTTCGCCGGCGTTGAGTCGCATGCGCGCTTCGGTGGCGGATTCCCAAATTTGCTGCGTGGTCAGATCGCCGAACAGAAAAAAGCCGGTTGGGTTGGAATGCCCCGCCATGCGTTTGCCGGGATGCTTGTGCGAAAGCAAGTGGATGGTGGCGTGCTCAAGCGCGTGATTGCGCCGCGTTTCGAGAACGAGGGGAAGGTCGAGGATCATGAGATGATTATATGTTAGAAATTGTTTGCAGATAAAACACCAAGTCTCTAAGCCACAAAGTCACAAAGTTTTTTAATCTTTGAGTCTTCGAGACTTGATGCTTTTGTGGTCAAAAATCAGACGCCTTCTTAAACCCGCATAACAGGCGAGTCGTAAATTTTTTCAAGCAGTTCCAAAAACTCAGCAGACGGACGCGAGCGAAGAATCTCGCGGCGTTCATCGCGGGTGAGATGATTCATCATCACGTATTGCACAGCATTCTTACGGAAGAGACGCGCGCCGTCTTCGTCGCCATAGAATTCAACGCTGCGGGCGAGATGTTTGCGAATGGTTTCTTTGACCATCTCCGGCGAGACTTGGTCGCGGTCAAGGCGTAGGAAGATCCATGGGTTTGGAATGGCGCCGCGCCCGATCATCACGGCGTCCACATTGGCATGCTTTTTGAGGCGGTCAATATCTGCGACGGTTTTCACATCGCCGCTGCCGATGACGGGAATTCTTACGAGCGACTTCACTTCAGCGATGGCGTCCCAATCGGCATTACCAGCGTAACGCTGCTCTTTTGTGCGTCCGTGAACGGCAACCAATGAGCCGCCTTCCTCTTCGATAATGCGGGCGATGAGTTTGTAATTCTTATTGCGATCCCAACCCAGTCGAATCTTGCCTGTAACCGGCACGCGCAAATGTTTGACCAGTTTGCGGAATGTGCGCGCAATGCGCAGCGGAGAAGGCATCATACCCACGCCCGCGCCGCGGTCTGCGATGGTTTTGGCGGGGCAGCCCATGTTGAGGTCGATCACATCGGGGTTGTTCTCTTGTATCTTCAGCGCGGCTTGCAAAATGAGTTCCGGGTCTTCGCCGTAGATTTGAAACGTAATAGGGCGTTCCGGCTCGGTGAAGTACATCCGCTTGGCAGGCTGTTTCGATTTGCTCAGAATCTTCTCGACCTTGATGAATTCGGTATAACTCATCGCCGAGCCGAGTTCGCGGCAAATAGAGCGAAAGGGCCAGTCCGAATACCCGTCCATGGGGGCGAGGATGGCGTCGCCATAAATGGGCAGGTCGCGGATGTAGAAGTTGGGGAGTCTTGATTCGCTCATCATGTAATTTGATCATAGACCGCAGACGGCGGTCTGCGGTTTGTCTTTCATTTCTTCCCTGCAAGTATAACTTTTTTTACGCTGCCTGTTTCTTCCACAACTCGAAAAAGCGCTTGCGGAACTTGCCAACCTTTGGCGCAACAACCGCCTGACAATAGGGCTGAGATTGATTCCGCACAAAATATTCCTGATGGTAATCTTCAGCGATGTAGAAGTCCTTGAGCGGCTCCACTTCGGTGACGATGCGGCTGCCCCAGACCTTTTGCGCTTCCAACTCGCGGATGGTCTGCTCGGCAGCTTCTTTCTGCTCAAGCGTGTGATAGTAAATACCCGAGCGGTATTGCGTGCCCACATCCGCGCCCTGACGGTTGAGAGTGGTCGGGTCGTGGATCACAAAGAAAATATTCAACAGGTCACGAAAGGTAATGACCGACGGGTCGAACTGGATCTGCACTACTTCGGCATGACCCGTATCACCATTGCAAACCTGGCGATAATTCGGATTTTTCACATGCCCATTGGCATAACCCGACTCCACGGAGATCACACCTTTTACTTCATCATACACGGCTTCCAAACACCAGAAACATCCCCCCGCCAGTGTAATGGTTTCAACATTTGTATTCATAATAAATTCTCCTCTTTACGTTTCCTTGAATAAGGCGAGATACTCGCCATAGCCTTCTTTTTCCAGGTCTGCCACCGGAATAAACCGCAACGCGGCAGAATTTATACAATAGCGCAACCCGGTCGGCGCGGGACCATCGTCAAAGAGATGCCCCAAATGCGAGTCGCCGTGTTTCGAACCCGCTTCGGTTCTGACCATAAAGAATTTCGTGTCGGTATGCTCGGTGATATTTTCCGAAGTCAGTGGCTGTGTAAAACTGGGCCAGCCGCAACCCGAGTCGAATTTCTCAAGCGAACTAAACAGCGGCTCGCCAGAAACAATATCCACATAAATGCCATCCTGCTTGTGATCCCAAAACTCATTTTGGAATGGCGGCTCTGTCCCGGCATTTTGCGTAACTTCATATTGCCTCGGGCTAAGCCGTTGACGTAATTCTTAATCTGACGGTTTGAGATATGTTTTCATTTCAGACTCCTTTACAACAGATTGGCTTCAACACCCATTAGACAACCCATAGGCCGAATATTAGACCTCTTGCCAAAGTATTTGAACATATCTCAAAAATGGTTTCTGATAAAAATGACGATTCATCCAAAGAGTCACTATCGTACGCTCAATCTCCTATCAGTCGTTCAGGATTTTCGTCCACTAATCGGTCATCCAAGGTTCTCTCGACTAGTTTGACTTCATGCGGCGAAGCGCTTCCAACGGATATGGCGACTGGAAAACCAGCGCCATCTGCCACTGCCATGAGTTTTGTACCCTTGCCCCGCTTGGTTTTTCCCACCCCTGCGCCCCTTTTTTAGCCATGACAAAAGCGCCAGCGATGAAACATTCCGTCAAATCTAGACCGCCTCGTTCTTTCACATCCTGCACCAGTTTCCTGAGACTGATCTTAAACGTGCTTGTTTTGACCCATTCTTGGAAACGCCAATGGGCAGGTTTGGTACGGCGGGTACCGATTGGGCATACCATGCCACGGGGCTCCAGTTCGCATGATCTAAAAGATGCCATTCAAAATGGCGCGATTATCCACTCGTGGCCTGCCTTTTTCCATCGGCTCGCTTCACAGGTTTAGGTAACCAAGGCTCTATGACTGCCCATTGTTCGTCTGTAAGGTCCATTGGCTCGCTCCCAAATCAGATTTGAGCCCCAGTCTGCCATTTTTGAGATAACTTCTATATTCGTATCATCGTCAGCAGCATTTTGAATGGTTTTGAGCGCGTGCGGTTCGTTGGCAGGTTATTAGGATGGCATCGCCTGCGGACAATCAATGCGGCGCGCTTGAGATTTTTATTTCCGCTTCGCCTTCGAGGATGTGGACGAGGGCGTCGAAGGGGGCGGTGTGTTCGCTTAAGCCTTGATTGATATCGAAGTCCAAGAGGGTGACATTGCCCCCTTCCACTTTGGTGATTTGACGGCTGACAACAGAGCCTTCTTGGTAGTTGACCATTTTGGCGATGTGCAAGATTTGTGATTTGGGGGCAATGGACATAAGTTTCGATTCCTTTTTCTACCGCCAAGCACGCAAAGATCGCCAAGGTTTACAGGTTTTCTTTGCGCCCTTAATGGGCTTCGCGGTTAATGTAGATTTATTTTTCTTCCGGCGTCTTGACCTGGCTGAACTCGCGCCAAAGCAAAAGATCGTAGACGATCTTCAATCCGCCGCAAATGAAAAACGGCGCGCTGACCAAGGCGGGGATGCTGAACATAATTCCTGTAAGGGCTGGGGAGATGGAGGCGCCCACCGAACGCGCAATGGCGGTCACGCCTGCAGCGGCGGACCGTTCGTCTGGAGCCACAACAGCCATGGTGTAGGATTGACGCGTGGGCACATCCATTTGGGAGATGCTGAAGCGCAGGAGCAGAATCCCAATGGCCAGAGGCAGGGAAGGCATCAGCGGGACGAGGATCAAAAGGATGTTGGAGGGGATGTGCGTGAAGACCATGGTGTTGATCAGCCCGAATTTCTCTGCGATTTTGGCGGCGAGCAATGCCGAAATACCTGCGAGGATGTTCGCGCCGAAGAAGATGGCGCCGAGGATGCCTGAGTCCACGCCGAAGCGGACGTGGAACCAATAGGCGATCATGCTTTGGACGATGAGTCCGCCTGCGAAGGCGTCGAGCGCGAAGAAGAAACTAAGTTTGAATACAACCTTGCGCGACTGGTGCAAGCCCAATATTTTTTTGGTTTGGTTATTTTCGCTGTGCGCTTCAATGGCGGGTGAGATTTGCAGGAATAAGATTGCGATCAGCAAACCGCCCACCGCATAGCCGGTGAGGATGTAACGATACGAGTCGCGCGCCGTCCAAGCGGCTGCTTGCAACAATTGAGCCAGCCAACCGCCAGCCAGCGCGCCGATGGCAGATGAAAACGAGCCGCCCAGGTTGTACCAGGCAAACAATTGAGTGCGCAGGCGGTCAGGGATGATCTGCGTCAGGCTGGCCTGTTCCACCGCCAGGAACGGACCGATCTCCTTGTCGTTTGGGCTGATGACGCCGAGGGTGGCGGCGATGACGAGAAGTAGAAAGTTTTTTGTGAACACAAATGCGATGCCCGCCGCAAGCATGAGCAAAGCGCCGATGAGTAACGTTTGTTTGCGTCCGAATTTATCCGCATGGGTGGTGAGCCAGAGCGACACGACCGCGTCGCCTGCCAGTGTGAGCGTAAAAAGCAGACCGATCTGCGCTTCGGAGAACCCGCTTTCGGCAAGATATAATGCAAGGATGACCGCCAAAAATCCGTAGCAGAACATGCGGATGATGCGCGTGGTGAAAAGCAGAGGGATGTCAAGTGTGGGGGGCATAAGGTTCCTTCCGCTCAGATTATATGACTATTGGTCGTGTTGTGTGATCAGCCTGCCTCGCGCGCGTTTGCGCTTTAACCGCCGACGGCGGACCGCTGTTCTTAGCCCGACGATCAAATTGGGCTTGGAGACCGAAAGCCATAAGCTGCGCAAAGTGAGTTATAAAGTAAAATACACCCGCGTATGAAGGAGTTCATCTATTCCCGCAATGCTGTTCATGAAGCCTTGCTCGCAAAACGCAGGCAGATCTTCTCGATTGAAATTGCCGAAGGGGCGCAGGAAAAAGGCAAACTGGCGCAGATCGTCAACCTTGCCGGGCAGCAAAAAATAAAAGTAAATCGTGTGCCGCGCGGCAAGTTGGATAAGGTCCATCAGAATCATCAAGGGGTAGTGGCGGAAGTCAGCGGCTACCCGTATTCAGATGTCGTCGATATTTTGGATGGCCTCAAGGACGAACCCCCGTTCATTCTCATCCTCGACTCTTTGCAAGACCCGCAGAACTTCGGTACGTTGATCCGAACAGCGGAAGCTGTCGGTGTACATGGCATCATCATTCCGCTGGCGCGCACTGTGGAAGTGACGCCCTCGGCAGTGAATGCATCTTCAGGGGCAAGTGAGCATATGCTGATTGCCAAGTCGAATCTTTCGCAGGCGATGGATGCGCTTCGAGATGCGGATATCTGGCTGGTGGGGTTGGACCAGTCCGGGGCGGAGGTGGAGGCGAATTCCCGTCATCTCAAGGGCGCATTGGGACTCGTCGTCGGGTCTGAGGGCGAAGGTTTGCATGATCTCACGCGCAAGAAGTGCGACATCGTGTTGAAGTTGCCGATGAAAGGCAAAATTGAATCGTTGAATGCTGCGGTGGCGGGGTCGGTGGCGTTGTATTTGGCGTATCTTAACCGTAATTCGTAATGTGTAATTACGAATTACGAATCACGGAGAACATCATGCCGCAAGGAACATATCATTTTCCAAAAGGATTTTTGTGGGGAACGGCAACGGCTTCACATCAAGTGGAGGGTGGCAATACCAATAACAACTGGCACAAGTGGGAAGAGGACGGGCATACCGTTCATAAATCTGGCTTGGCTGCCGATTGGTGGAATGGACGCTGGCGCGAGGACTTTGATCGCGCTGCTGAGACGGGGCAGAACGCGCATCGTTTATCTATTGAATGGAGCCGTGTGCAGCCCACGCCAGATAAATGGGATGAGGAAGCCGTCGAAAAATACCGCCTCATGCTGCGCGTACTGCGGGAACGCAACATGACAGCTTTGGTGACGCTGCATCATTTTACTGAACCCTTGTGGGTGACAGAACGTGGCGCATGGGAAACTGAAGAAATCGTGCCGCTGTTTGAGAAGTATGCCCGCAAGATGGTGGATGCTCTTAAGGAATATACCAACTTGTGGGTGACGATCAACGAGCCGAATGTCTATGCCCTGAGCGGCTATGGCATTGGCGTATTCCCGCCCGGCAAAAAGGACTTGAAGCAGGCGATGGTTGTGCTCGCCAACATGTTGCGCGGACATGCCGCCGCCTATCGTGCCATCCATGAGTTGCAGCCTGAATCACGCGTGGGCTACGCCTTGCACTTCCGCCCGATGGCGCCGCGCACGGGCTGGAATCCGTTAGACCGGCTGATGCGCAACATCCGCTATGAGGGAGTCAACATGGGCTTTCCCACCGGTATTTCCAGCGGTGTAATGAAGACTCCGTTGGGCAGTTTCAACATCCCCGAAGCCAAAGGCACGCAAGATTATCTTGGTTTGAATTACTACTCAGTGGATACGGTTTGGTTTGACCTTGCCAAAGCCGGTGAAATGTTCTCAAACAGCGGCTATCCTAAAAATGCCGATATGAGCGATACGAATTTCATTGCGAATGTACCCGAAGGGATCTACGACTCGGTCAAGTGGATCGTGCGGACTTACCCGAACCTGCCCATCATCATCACTGAGAACGGCGTGGAAGATTATGATGACCACATGCGTCCGCGTTATTTGGCGCAGCATTTGCATCAGGTTTGGCGGGCGGTCAATTTCAATTGGCCTGTGAAGGGATACTTCCACTGGTCATTGGTGGATAACTTTGAATGGGAGCGCGGCTGGACTCAGCGCTTTGGTCTATGGGGCTTGGACGTGGATACGCAAAAGAGAATCAGACGCCCGTCTGTAGATTTTTATGCGGAGATCTGCAAAGAGAATGGCATTTCAAGCGAGATGGTGCAGAAGTATTGCCCCGAAGTTTTTGAGAAGTTGTTTCCTTCTTAGGTTGTGTCACTCTGAGGGAGCGTGCTTTCCGCGACCGAAGAGTCTTCGTCATCATTGGTAGAGACTCTTCGCTATCGCTCAGAGTGACATATACTCGCATTACAAAATATAGGGCGGACTGGTCAGCAGGTAGTTCTCAAATTTCCCAAACGGTTTTTCAGACATGATCGAGCCGAGGAAGCCTTCGAGGCGGTACCCGCGTTTGAGCAGGTGACTAATGGCGCTGGAGTTGATGGTGGGCACTTCAAACCCAATAACGCTTGCGCCCATTTTATGTGCTTCATTTTCAGCGTGAGTAAGCACGGCGGGGAAGTCTTCTTTTTCGAGCAACGCAAACGGACCGTAAAAATCTTTGTGAATGTAACCGTAGCCGGTCACTTGTCCGTTGCGTTTGTAGAAGTACAGGCTGCGATTGCTGGTTAAAAATTGGTGGTCCACGTCGCGGCGGAAGCCAAGGATCGAAAGGTCGATTCGGCTCAAGTCTTCGAGAGAGGCGGGCGAAGCGTCGGCTAGTTCAATGGTGAGGTCGGTTTCTACTTCATGCGGTTCGGGCGTGCGCTCAAAATAAAATTCGGTCATGAAGGGATAGACGCCCGATTTAAGATAGCGGGCCTGGGCGCGGATATCGGGCGTGGCAATGATGGTGCGATGCGGCACATCGTTGGGGAAGGCGCGTTGGATCAACTCCCTGCCAACCCCTGCCGATTGACTGCCCGGCAAAACGAAGAACTCGGTCAGCTCGCGATGGTTGCCGCGCAAAATGCTGCGAGCGTAGCCAATGGCTTCACCATCTTTTTCTGCGATCCAAAAATTGTCACTGGTGCTGGCAAGGTGATCCCAAAACGGTTTGCGGGTTTCCCATAATTTCTCACGGGTCTCGGGGTCGTTGGCGCCGGTGATGGCTTGCACGCCGCTGCGTTTGCTGAAATCTTCGAGCGCGGCACG
>JACAEP010000236.1 GCA_013388795.1 Chloroflexota bacterium
ACGGGTAAGTTGGCTGAAACAGATTTGGTTGATGTGAAAGATGCCAAGAAAGCTATTGAAGAATTTCTAGCGGACCCACAATCTGGAGAGTTCATCACCATCAACGCTTACCTGCCGCGCAACGGAGAAATGATCGAAGCGATTCAATCCTTGCGGGCAGCCATTCGGGCAAAGACGAAACTGCCCGTAACGGCTGGGTTCGGTCCGCGCTTCCAACATTCGACCGGGCAGTTCCATAAGGGCGGTCCCAACAAGGGGCGTTTCATCCAATTTGTGTACGATGCTGAAAATGACACGGATATTCCTGGTCAAGGCTTGACCTTCGGCACGCTCATCCGCGCGCAGGCGTTGGGCGATTACGAAGCCTTGAAAGCGGCCGGACGCAAAGCCTTGCGGATTCGACTCTCGAAACCCGAAGACATCAAAGGCTTGTTATGAGCGATTTATCGAATGGAAAATGTATTCCATGCCGAAAAGGTGATCCAGCATTGACCGATGCGGAGGTCGCCGAACTTCTTTCACAAATCCCTGAATGGGAATTGGTTGAAGTGGATGGCATCAAACGTTTGCAGCGAGTCTTCAAATTGAAAAATTATGTTGAAGCGGTTGCTTTCACAAACAAGATTGCAATGGCCGCTGAGAAGGAAGACCATCATCCGCTCATTGTGTTGGAGTGGGGCAGGGTCACCATTCAGTGGTGGACGCATGTGGCGAAGGGTTTGCACCAGAACGATTTTGTGATGGCGGCCAAGACGGATGAAATGTTTGGGTAAGAAGTACGCCAAGCCCAGGCTTGGCGTACTTGTTAAATCCTCGAAACCCGTTTTTTCAACAAATCATCATCCATCTTTTTCATAATTCGCAAAACAAATTTCCAATCTCCCAGCCAGCCGAGGAAGTTTGCCCAAAGCGCAATGAATCCACGCGGTGGAGGGGGCAGTTCGACCGCCGAAGAAAAATCTACAATACGGTCGTCGATTTGATAAACATAGCGGCTGATCTGTTTTGAGTCCGTTTCTGCCTCTAAAAAAGCGCGGACACTTTCACGTTCCTGCGGCGTCATCCATTGCGGCAGGTCGGATGTGGCTTTGAAGTCGCAGATCAGGGCAAGGTCTTGTAATTGCTGTTTGTGCTCTTTTTCCAGCGAATTTTCTTTCGATACAAAGTATTCTATATCTGGGTCAATATGGACGAGCGGTTTGAGCCATAGGCGGTGAACCACCGTGCGGATGGCGTTCTTTGTGCCAGGGGTGGTGAAGTTTTGCAAAAGGGTCTCATTGCGGTGGTTCTCCCAATCGTGCGAAACGTCCGGTCCGATGCGGATGGCGTCGCATAAGCCGAGGGCGGGCAGAATGGGCGTGCCGCAGGTCAGGAAGAAAGAGCCCTCTCCCATCGCTTCGCGCATGTAGCGCAGGCATTCCCTATAAGCGGCTTCGCGCGGCATCTGGTTGTAGCGTTTGCCCTTCAACGCGCCTGCATAGAGGAAGTCAAGTTTGTAGTAGTCAAAGCCCCAGCGGCGCACCAGTTTCATGAGCGCAACCAGCCACGAGATTACGTCAGGATGCGTGGCGTCGAGGGCGTAGAGTTCCTGCCCCCAGTTGAATCCCGCAGAGACGAGCCTCCCTCTTTTATCCCGCAATAACCAGTCCTTGTGTTCCCGATATAGGCGGGAGGACTTTGCCACGATGAGCGGCGCGAGCCATAAGCCTGCGCGCCTGCCGGTGGCTTTGATTTTGCCCGCCAGAGATTCCATGCCCGATGGAAATTTTTCATTCGCTTCCCAATCGCCGATATCCGCCTGCCAGCCATCATCCACCTGCAAGACATCAAATGGAAGATCGCTGATCTGCTCAAAGACCTCATGCAATAGATTCTCGTTGATGGCGGTGTAGAGGCTGTACCACGAACACCACACGCGGGGGATATGATTTTTTTCTGCGCGCCCAAAACGATCTCCCAACTGTTGGACATATTCCCCAAAGACCTGACTCTCCCGCCCATATGCAACCAGCCATTCTATCTCGCCCGCTTCACTCTGACCTTGGAGTTGATCCCCGACCAGAAACACGTGCGCGTCTGTGGCAAGCGCGCCAAGCAAAAGCACATTGCCATTCTCAAACTCAACCGCGCCCAGCCACGAGCCATTCGGATTCTTTTCATGCACATACACCACATCGGTTTGAAGCGGATGAAAGATGACCGGCTTTTGAATGGGCAATGGATTGAGATTCGTCCACGCAGTGAGCGACCATGACTGCCAGCCATGCCGATAATAGCGGATTGGATTGCCGCTTAATTGAATATTAAGTTGGCGGGCTTTGATGATCTTCGATGCGCTTATAACATCGCTAAGGGACAGTTTCATGTTTACCTTTCGCTAAAATGAAAATGGCTTGAGAGCCAAAGAATGCAAGGGCGCCTGAGATGATAACGGAAATTAATAACACAAAATGTGAACCCGCCGCGATGGCAAGAGCTGTTTCGTAAGAATATTGAAAAGCGACCAGGGCCGATGTCCAGCCGATCTCATGGGCGCCGATATTGGCAAACCCTTGCAGGGGCAGCAAAGTCAAAGGGATCATGACAATGGAAATGATGACAACATGGTAAAACGAAATCGGCAGAGACAAGCACTGCGCCGCAGAGTAGAAATTCAGATAGAGGCAGAGCCATATCCCGGCTGTAAGCCAGATAATGCGCGGGTGCGCTCCGTGGGCTTGTATTTCGCGCAGCCCTTCCATGAATTTGCGCCACGCTTGCTTAATTCGCGCGAAGATGGTTTTCCTGTTTTTTGATTGCATTGGTTCAACCGATTTCGTGAATCTTAAAACCGCCAACAGGGTGAGTGCGCCGACAAGCACAAGAATGCAAAATATGAGAGAGGCGTTAAAGATCCAATCGGGCATTTCGTCTTTTGCGAATGGCAAAATCATGGCAAGGATCAAAGCCACAACCGAAAAATCGTAAAACCGCGCGGCGAACAAGGTGGCTGTTCCCTCCGGAATTGGGAGGTTTAAGCGCTCCTTGGCAATGAAGATGTACGTTGCGTCTCCTGTCTTTGCTGGCAGAAGATACATTAGGATGTTATGCAAGGAAGAGACGGGAACCAGTTCCAGCCAGTGGATGCGGCGGGTGTAAATCAAGTTTGAAAACCGTAAGGCGCGCAGCCCTATATTGACGAGATAGGCTGTCAATGCAAATATCAACCAGCCCCAGCGAAGGTTTGCAAAGGCAGTCTTAAGAATGGACCAATCCAGGTTGGCAAGCACATAGGCAAGTAAAGCGATGGTAAGGATGCCGCTAACAATGTAAATGATGGCGTTGCGTTTCATTGGTTCTGTATTTGCAGTTTCTCCTGCCATTCCGGTTCTGCTCCATAGCCCAACGCTTTCATTTGCGCCCCGCATAGCGCTTGTAATTGAACTGCTTGGCTGGGTGTCCATTCACGCCATTCGGGGAAGAAGGTTGGCTTGGAGGTGTTGGCCGGTTCACGAAACTTTTCGCGGATATTTTCAATGGGAGGAAGCCCAAAAAATTCTATAATGCGCTGAAAAGCCGGCTCAGGATTTTCGTTAAACAGATCTTCAAAACGTATCCTTAAGTAGGGCGTTGTGGAATTTTCCAAACGCGACATGATGCGGTTCTTGAAATCCCACACCCAGCAGTATTTCTCAAACCGTGAAAATCGAAATGCCCTGCTTATGGGAAGTTCCCCGATAAGAAATGGATTTGGCTGCCAGAACGGCACCAGATAATTGGCAATGTAGCTTGTCCGTTTTTGACGCGAGAAGTTCAGCTGTGAAGTCACATAATCGCGCGGGTCGCGCACGATGTGCAGCGCTCTTAAGTTTGGATACAACTCCGGGGCAAGCGACGCCAGCCCATAAAGGAAATTATTGGCATCCAGGTGATAGTCTTTTTTGCAGGTTTTAATCTCATCTCCTTTAAGAAACCTCCAAATCGCTTTCACCGCACCCTTGGGTAGTACATGGGCAAAATGTAAATTTGTGGCGATCTGAACCGGTCTGGATTTGCCGCGCTCGTGATACGAAGCAATATTGGGGTACAACTCGCCGAAAAGACGAGCAAGGAAAATTGTTCCAGTTCGTCCGGTTGAGATGATGAGAAGCGGCTGGGTTGCTGTCATTCGTCTTCTTCAATACCTGTGGCAGATTCGCTCCGGTCGAATCGTAATTGAGCGATCTGTTCAGACACCAGCCCAACGAGAAAGGTCAATACCGCGGTGGACATCAGCAGGGCAGAGGTCTGTCCGTATGGCGCGTCAAGAATGAAAATGCGAGCTAACCCGTATAGAACCCCAATTAAAAAGATGAGTACGCTGAGCGGGGCAAATATCTTTAACGGCGCATAAAATACGGCGATTTTAAGGATGATCATCAAGAAACGCATTCCATCTTGAAGCGGTCTGATCTTGCTTTTGGTATATTTGTGGCGCTTGGCAAACCGGATCGACTCATAACCAAGGCTGTACCCAGCCCGGACCACCGAAAGCGTAATGGTGGATGGATATGAAAATTTATTTGGGAATAGATAGAGGAACTGGCGGGCAATTCGCGCTTTGACTGCCCGAAACCCGGATGTCAGATCTTCGATCTTGCGACCAGAAACATAACTTGCCAGTGAGTTGAAAACCATGTTCGCCAGGTCGCGATGCGCCGCCGTATCTGATGAACGGTTGCGGCTGCCCACAATCATGTCGTAGGCGCCAATGCCACTGACCAATAAAGGAATATCTTCTGGGTTGTGCTGCCCGTCCGCATCGATAGTCACTAGGATGGCTCCCCGCGCATTGCGGATGCCGGTCTTGACGGCTGCGCCATTCCCAATATTATAGGGGTGGCGAATAACACGCGCGCCAGCCCTGCCTGCATTTTCTGCTGTTGTGTCTTTTGAGCCATCGTCCACGACGATGATTTCATACGGCAACCCCATTTTATCCATCACCGCGCGTATATTCACGATCACGGATCCAATCCCATCGCCTTCATGATAGGCAGGGATGATGACCGATATGCGAGGTTTTTCTTCTGTCTTCACTGTCATTTAATACTCCAAGTTCTTGATAAAATGCGCGGGGATAATAATCGAAACAAGTATAATTGACCAGTATACCAACAAGGATTGTTCATGTTAAAAAATAAAAACTTTTATTTTTCTATGACGCTTTGGCTTTTCCTCGCCCTGGTTCCCTGGATGCGTTGGTTTGAAGATGCGGGACTCTTCTTTCGAGTGGGTTTGGGCGTGGTTGTTTTTATTGCTCCCGGTTTCTTTTCCTTCATCGTATTATCCGAATCGAAAGAGATCATATTTGTTTCTGTGTTGGGTGGTTTTGTCATCTCCGTTTTCACGACTGGTTTGTTAGGCGTTACCGCCCGTTTTCTTCAGTTAAACTTTGATTACATTCAGTGGATGTTCGCGCTGTGGGGCGCTGCGATTATCTATGTATTTTTTTTCCGCAATATCCGCCCTGTACTTAATTTTGAAATGCCGGTCTGGTGGGAAACAGCGCTCCTTGCTGTTTCCGCCGGCAGTGTGATTTATTTTTCAAGCATAGCCAGCCCGCCGCTTATTCAAGATGATGCCTTTACATATAACGCCTTGTTATATTATTTTCAACATGCCCCGGCTCTTACCTTTGAATTTCCAAGCGCGCTTGACCGCCTTGAAATTCCCCGCTTTTGGATTGCTTATTGGCCTCTGGTCGAGGCGATGATCTCTGACTATAGTGGAGTGGATGGGCTCTTTGTGACAGGTTCGTTTCTTCCGCCCATTCTGGCTGGGTTCTCTTTTATGAGCGTTTTCACCCTCGCCCGGACTCTGGGTCTCTCGCGCTTGTTGGCGGGCGCCGCCGTACTTGCGCAAGGGTTTGGTTTGTTGCGTTTGTCGCGCCAAAACCAACCTGGCAATCAGTTTTTTCAACGCATGACCGAGGATAAAGTTGTTGCCGCGTTTATTTTGTCTCTTTTTCTGCTAATTCTGATCGTTCAATATTTTGAGAACCCGACCCGGCCTAAACTTCTTTTGCTCTGGTTGGCTGCCTGGGCAATGGCATTTACACACCCAGTTCAATTTGGAATGACTTGCATGATCGCAGGGGTATATGGTTTGCCGTTGTTGTTTAACAAAGAAATGCGCCTTCAATACTTTTTTGCCATTGGCGTACTGGCATCTGTGGTTGTGGCGCCTTATCTCTTTCGGTTTGGGGGCGGGGAATATTCACAGTCTCTGAGTTTTTCGCTCACCGATGTGGCAGCGAATGATGAATTCGCGCGATTTGGAATCCGGCGCGTGGATGTTATTGAGGGAACCCAATTCTATGGCATTTCGCGTTATCTGACTGTGGGTTTGCCATACGAGATCAGCCTGCTGGCAGTAGCGGTCAGTCTGTTTTTCTTTTGGCGAAATTCCGCGGCTCGATATGTGCTTTCGTTTTTTTTGGTATTGGGCGTATCCATGTTCCCATATACCGGCTGGATTGTAGGTATGTTTACCACGCCTTTTCAACTGTGGCGGCTGACCTGGCTTACGCCTTTTGGAATTGCAATGGCATTTCTCTTGTGGTTTGGCTTTGAGATCGTGCAAACGATCAAGTTGCCGAAGCCGCTGCAACATTGGGCGTACGTTTTGTATCATTCAGCAGTGTATGTGGGATTGGTTGGCTTGGTCATTTATGTCAGCGCATGGGCGTTGGAGAATGTAGAAAAAAGCAATACCGATGTGGGTTCATTTTATGCCAATTACGTTCGTGTGGCTGAGCAAATGAATGAAGTTGACGTTGACGGGATGCCAGTCATATTGGGCGGACCTGACGAGACGACCAATTCTGTCTTGCCAAGTTTAACCATTAAGTTTCAACCTTTGGTCTTTCGCGTGGGCACCGAAACTGAAAAGACGCGTGAGTGGCGTTTTCTTGTTGCCGATGAAACTCCAGCTGACGCGCGTTTTGAAGCGCTCAGGGAAAACCGGGTGGAGTTTCTCTTCTTGAAAGGCAAGCCTGACTGGATTGTCGTTCTAATGGAAACGTACCCGGAGCATGTAAGATTCCTGTTTCGGGATGAACGCTTTAGTCTATATCAAATTGAATACTAAACTTGCTGAAACACAATCAGCCGCCCGGCGTGTGAGGCGGCTTTTTTTCATCCTTGTTAATCGCTAATACCCCTTGACGATAAAAATTCTGTACGGTATATTTTGTGTTACTTTCGGAAAAGAAGCTTATAAACCATGTATGAATTCGACAGGACTGATGTAAAAATTGTCAATTTACTTCTTGAAGACGGGCGCATGTCCGCTTCTGAGATGTCGCGCCGCATGGGGGATATTTCGGAGCGGGCTGTGCGTTACCGGGTAGATCGAATGATCGAAGAAGGGGTCATTCAGATCAGCGCGGTGGTCAACCCTGAGGCGCTCGGATTCAACATCAAAGCCGATGTCTGGCTGGAGGTGGAAGCCGATACCGTCTTGGATGTTGCCAGGAAGATGGCTTCCTTCGAAAATGTGACGTACGTAGCCTGCGGCATCGGGCAGAATGACATCAGTATTCAGGTGGTTGCACGCGATACTTCGGAGATCTATTATTTTGTAACCGAAGTAGTGCGCAAGGTTCCAGGGGTGCGAAAGACCACAACCTCCATCGTACCGATCATTCTCAAAGATGTTTACCAGTGGAGAGTGCCAGAGCGGATAGCGAATGAATTGTCAGAGAACGAAACCATAACCGCATCCAAATAAATCCCAAGCGTAGCGCGCATTCTCTAATGCGCCCGGCGTTTGAGAACGTCGGATACGCGATATAAAGGAGCAATCATGTTCGGTTCAAAGACACAGGCTCTCCAGCAGCGCGCCCAAAAGGTTGCGCCTCTGGGGGTGAATTCCAATTTTCGTTTTTGGGGAGATGGCATTACTCCCTATGTTGAAAAAGCCAAGGGCGGCTATTTGTGGGATGTAGACGGTAAAAAATATATTGACTATCGCATGGCGTTTGGTCCCATTAT
>JACAEP010000262.1 GCA_013388795.1 Chloroflexota bacterium
CTGGTAGATTCGCCCATCATGGCGTCCACTTCGGCGTTGGTGACGATTCGTTCTGGAACATAACTGCCCGTGCTGAGAATTTGTACGTTGCGCATGAAACCTTCCGGGATAGGAGTTTAGAGATTAGTAATTGGGGGTTCAGATCGCGATGGAGACTGAAGATCTGCAAGAGAGACAAAACGGCGCATGAATGCTGTCGCTTCGTGGCATTCGTTGAAGTTGATTTCCTCTGCGGTCTGGATATGACGGATAGCGCCATGATACGCCAACTCGTGAGCGGGGGGCTTCCAGCACAAAGCGGATGATGAAGGAAAAAATCAACGGGGCAGGATCGGATTCCATCGTATACAAGATAACTGAGGGCAGTAACAGGCGGGTTACAAAAAAAATACCGCGAGAGGTCTCTCGCGGTACGGGTTACGAACGGATGTATTTCTTGTACAAGTCCTGCGTCTCTTGTGAGGGCGGAACATCAAGTTCTTCCTTTAGTACCTGCAAGCAACGCTGATAGGTGCGGGCAAGTTGACCGCGATCTCCCAATGCGTTATAGGCTTGCATGAGATGACGATAGGCACGTTCCCAGCAATTGTCACGGGCAAGAATACGCTGGCAGAGATCGATGGTTTCATTGAAGCGATTGGTTTGCAAATACAGCTCGCAAAGTTTATCCGCTCCTTCAAGGAAGAGGGTGGCAAGGCGTTCGCGTTCTTCGGCAGCCCAAGGTTCATACAAGGAGTCGGGCAAGTAATCGCCGCGATACAAAGTCACTGCCTCTTGCAATTGCTCCAAAGAGCGCGAGGTGGGTTTGAGTCCTTTACGGGTAAGACGAGTGAACTGGTCAGAATCCAGCCAGAGGTCGGCGTGGAGGCGCAGGGTGTAGGTCGTGCCATCGCGCACGATAAAAGCGGAGTCACTCCCGGCATCCCGATCTGGTTCCAAGACTTGATAAAGTGTATTTAGGGTGATCTTGAAATTGCGCTGGGCAGTGGCAGCATCAGCTTCGGGCCAGAGGTGTTCGCAAATTTGATCGCGGTCAAGCGGAGATTGACGATAGGTAAGCAGCAGCTGAAAAAGCTGACGCGACTTTTCACGCCGCCAGCCATTGGATGGAATGATCTCGCTTCCGCGCTTGACCTGAAATCTGCCCAGCGTTTCGATGCTAAGTCGAAACCCAGGGTGGACACTGATCTCACGCAAGCCAAGGATATTAAGCAGACGGTCCACGTACCCGCTCTCCCAGCCAGATTGGCGCGCATGTAAAAGCAGAGGCACAAACATACGCTCGTCGATGGGTCCGAGCAAAGTAGGTCGGGTGAATAAAAAGTAATAGCCGTTCTGGTGACAAACCGAAAGCACATCGGGCAGGGTCTGCGCGACAAAATCAAATTTCTTTTGTTTGAAGTGACCATACGCCAGCCATAAACGCGCCGCACTGCGACCGAAGGAGTCGCTGCATTCTTCAAAGCCGCGCGCCGCCTGATTCAACCAAAGTTCGGCAGCTTCGTAACGAGCCGCCAGCATTAAACTCGCCCCCATCGAAAGGCGAGTGAGCGAAGCAACCCATTCATCACCCGCTTCGACGGCAATGTCGATGGCTTCCTGCGCATGGCGCTGTGCGCGTTGCAAGTCGCCGCGATAGCCGTATGCGCGGCACAAGCCCCAATTGGCTTCTACCGAAAGGCGCGGAACTTCGAGCGTTTTGCCGATGGAAATCGTGGTTTCAAAGGCAGAGGTGGCTCGCGCAAAATTATCTTCATCGGCAGAGCGAATGAGGTTGAGGGCATGTCCCTGGCGCATATGCCCAACGGCAGTAACATAAGGTGATTTCAATTTATCGCCGCGTTGGGTGCCTTCCAATGCAGTTTGGTAGGCATGCTTGCTCATGCCCATCAAAGAATAAATAAGGGAGAGCAAGAGTTTCGTCTCGCGGTGCGCGCGCGGAGTTTGAACCGGTTCGCGATTCTCGGCTTCGGCGAGTTCTTCCAAACCCCTTCTGGCTTCTTCAAGGCGACCCGTACGCAACAGAACACGGAACCACAACTGGTCGTTGGATGGACCTTCGGCACTTAATTCATCGGCACGTTGACGTAGACGTTCCGCCTCTTCGACGTGCCCGGAGTTGAGCTTGTTTTCTGCGAGCAATTCGAACAACCGAACCTGCGCCTCGCGATCCTCAAAACCGTCGCTTAAGCGGATGGCTTCTTCGAGTAATTTTTCGGCTTGCGAAGGGTTGACCGTATCAAGGTACACACGGGCTTGTCCACGCAGGGCGCGGGCAATACCATCCTGCTGTCCGCGTTGGCGCCAGGTGACTTCGGCTTGTTTGTACCATCCTTGCGCTTCGTCGAAGCGGCTGTGCATGCGTGCCAGTTCGCCGAGGGTGAACATCAATGTGGGGTGTTGATGCAGGGAAAGGCTTGGGAGAGAATCAATGTAACTCGCAAGCGTATCCAGTCGTCCCGCAGAAAGAAGCGTGGCGGCGTAGGTATCGAGCAGGTCGGCAACATCATCCCAGGCTTTGGCTTCGATCAGGTGATAGATCGCATCCTCCGGGTTATTACGAGAGATGAAGTATGCAGCGGCATCGCGATGCCATTTTGCGCGCGTCTCAGTCGGTGATTGCTGGCGCAGGAAGTTATGAAAGATGTGATGATAACGAAGCGAGCTTACGGCGGTCTCTGCGACAAAGAGATCCTGCCGGCGAAGATACGCCAGCATAGACTGCGAATCGCCTGCCAGGTACCCCGAAGCATTTCGCAAGGCATCGCAGACTTCGGAATTTAGTTCGCGCAAAATGGAGGTGATTAGCAGGAACTCGCGCACATCGGCAGGCTGGCGTTCAAAGACTTCATGAGCAAGCATATCGAAAAGAGTCTCAAGCGAGTCGGTATGCCAGCGTAATGGGAATTCAAGGGTCAGCGGAGATTGTGAGCGAATGCTTTGCCAGATGAGTTGCAAGCCAATCGCCCAACCTTCAGTATATTCAAGAAGCAAGTCAAGTTCTTCGCTGGTGAGTTCGAGTCCGTAGCGTGTGCCGAAGAGCGAGCCAATCTCATTTTTGGTGAAGGTCAGCGTGGTTTGATCTAGGATCAGCGCCTCGTCTTTTGCACGCCAGCGAGTGAGGTTTGGCAGGGTGATGGTAGGACGTCCTGCCAGTAAAATGTGAAAATCAACGGGAGCCAACCCGATCAGGCGATCCAGAATGTGAGGTAATTCGCCAGTGTCGGCGAGCAGATGCGCATCGTCGAGGATGAACAAAGTTGGCGGGATGGATGAGTCTGCAATAGCATTAATGATCTGATCAACGAGACCGCGCCACGGAAGCGGACCTTGGGCACCATCCCATGCTTCTAAAAATGCAGAGGGTAAATTGGCAACATTGGGTAATGTGTGCTGAAGCGCATGACATAATTGCAGTAGAAAGACCAGCGGATCGTTATCTTCTTCGTTGGCTTGATACCATAAAACTGGCTGGTGATTAGCTGCCAGTTCCGCAAGGGCTGTGCTTTTGCCGTAACCTGCCTCTGCCTGCAAAATGGTAAAACGATAGTCCAACGCCTGCTTCAAGGTTTGAATCACTCGCGGGCGTGAAAGTGTGCGTGCATTACGCGGCGGAGGGATCAACTTTGTACGAAGGACATGGGAAAGGCGCATATTGCCTATAGTGTATCGCAAATTCACTTTTTTGTTATTGCGCCAGCGGGACTATATGTCCCATTGTGTACAGCCCTGCCCATGCGGCTACTATGGCGATTCTCAAAAGCCCTGCACCTGCGCGCCTGCTGTGGTGACCAAATACCAGAAGCGCATC
>JACAEP010000237.1 GCA_013388795.1 Chloroflexota bacterium
GGACAACTGACGCCCAAATCGCTGGCTTTTTGCGCCGCCATTGCTGCAGGGGAGGTGGATGATACGAACAGCCTGGTTCAAGCTTCCCTTGCGATTGCTCTCTCATATTGGGCAGACCAAAGCATGGATCGTGGTGATGTGGCGATGTTTGCAGCAGTACAAGCTCTCAATCATTCAGGAAACATAGATACAAACAATCCACAATTGCGCGCTCGGTTGTCTGCTTTGAGCTATATTCACGAATTTGCCAAAACCGTCACTGAATCGCCTGATGATTTGCCCTATGTATTACAGGCGATTCAAAGAGATGTATTGGGCAATCAGGCGGAAGTACGTCTATTAAGCGATCAATTCAAAATCAGGAAAAATCAAAATTTTATTGAGACACAGGCTTCTAATTTCGTTCGTCATACGACCGATGGTTCTGGGCTGATGAGTGCGTTAACTATCATTTACGCAATTTATCGCTGCAGGAAATCGCATTTACCATCACTTAACGAAATTTTCACAAATCTGGATTTAATGCGCTTAGTGCGAGGCCCTTTCAATGCGGCTGTTCGAGTATTCGACGATACAGGAGACTGGCAAATTGATTTGGGGCAAGATTCTAAATGGGGAATTTTCACCCCGAACCTGTTCAATCAGTCATCTCCGTCCGTGACAAAATTTTTTCTGCGGTATTCGGGGCTTCAGCAATTTCCAGATTTGTATGACCAATCCCTTTTAGCCTTTTCAAGTTCTGCGCCAGAAAGTAGTATCGCCGTTTCTCGACTATACATTAAGTTTCTTCGCAGAGAAATTGAGCGAATTAATCCAGATTTATGGGAACGCTATCGCGTTTTTCTCATCTTATGTAAAAGGACTCTGGAAGCCGGTTTGGTTAACACATTGGGAGATATTGTTCTTTCTGAACGAACTTTGCTCGAAATTGATGTTTTGAAGCAAATTTTTCCAGAAGTTTTTCGTTCTTGATTGGGAGAAAATATGACAATTTCTACAGTATTTTCAACACAACAAACAACCACATGGCAAAAATTTTACAAACGGATGATTGCGGCTCATCCCTCCATCGAATCCCCGGTGGAACGCGCCAAAGCCGAATTACAAGCTGCTCTCTCGCTCTCTTTTGCTGTTATCGTGCTTCTCGGCTTGCTGGCGACTCTGCAAATTGTCGGGTTTAATCTGTTGGTGATTGTTGGATTTATTTTCGATGGCTTTTCTTTTGTGTCTTATTTGATAAGTCGCAGTCGAGAATATCGCCGCGCTCCGCTGGTTTTTGTGAGCGGATTTATCTTGTTGTCCTATGCGGCTGTCTTTTTGGGCGCTTATCCCTCGTTGTTCCTGGTCTTGACATTTACGATTCTATTTTTACTTGCCAATTTGTTCGACCTGAAGCAAATGGCGGTAATTATTGTGGGGAATTTGATAGTTATTCTGGCCCTAAGCCGCTTGTTCCTCCCTCAACTGCAAGGACAAGAGGCCCTCAACACGAGCGCCGGCACCGTCACCATTGGCTTGTTTGCCCTGCTCTTTGCCTGGTACCGCGACAACCTGGAACGGCTGCGCCTGAATGAAATCCGCCGCGCGCAGGCCGAATTGGAGGAAAGAAACCGCGCCTTGCAGCAGGCGCAGCAGGAGGTCAGCGCCCGTTTGGGTGAGATGCGCCTGGCAGCCAGGGTCGGCGCCGCCGTCTCGCAGGTGCGCGCGCTCGACGACCTGCTGGCCGATGCCGTCGAAACCATCCGCGAACGGTTCGATTTGTATTACGCCCAGGTCTATCTTCTCGACCCGGCGCGGACTCACCTCGTTTTGGAATCTGGCAGCGGGGAGGTCGGGCGGCAATTGAAGGCAAGCAATCACCGCCTGCCGCTCGATGGCGCCTCGCTCAATACCCGCGCCGTGAACGAGAGACAAACGATTTTGGTGCAAGACACTGCCAAGTCCCCTGCCTTCAAATCCAATCCCTTGCTTCCCGCCACCCGCTCCGAAGTCTCTATCCCGCTCAAGGCAGGCGAAACCGTCATCGGCACGCTCGACCTGCAAAGCGCGCAAGCAGATGCCTTCTACGCTGAAAATCTCCCCGCCTTCGAGACCCTGGCCGGACAGATTGCCATCGCCATTCAAAACGCCCGCCTGCTGGAAGAAGCCCAGCAAGCCCGCGCCGAAGCCGAACGCGCCGCCCGCCGGCTGGTCAAGCGCAACTGGCAGGACTATCTGGATGCGCTGCACAAACCCGAAAGCCTGAGTTTTGTCTTTGCCGAAAATCAGATTCAGCCGCTTCAAGAATCGCTGCCGGTCTCCGACGAGACGCTGACCGCTCCGCTCGAACTCTCCGGCCAACCCCTGGGGCTGCTCTCTGTAGAATTGCCGCCCGAAAGCCGCACCCCGCAGACAGCCGAATTGCTAGAAACCGTCGCCCGCCAGGTGACTCAGCACATCGAAAGCCTGCGCCTGCTGGAAAGCGCCGAACGCTACCGCGCCGAAGCCGAAGAAGCCTCCCGCCGCCTGACCCGCGAAGGCTGGAAAGATTATATGGAAGGCGCGGACGATACACTCGGTTACAAGTACAACTTGAATGAAGTCGTCCCCGTCAGGGATGACGCCGAAGCCCATGAAAACACCCTGAACATTCCGCTGAAAGTGCAAGGCGAAACCATCGGCAAACTGGCTGTTCTCGATGCCGATGCGATAGACTCCGAAGCACGCGACCTGGTCAAGGCGGTGGCTGAACGCCTGAGCGCGCATATCGAGGGGCTGCGGCTTTCACGGCAAACTGAACAAGCCCTGGGCGAGGCGCAATCTCTCTATGAAATCGGGCAAAAAATTACGCAATCTTCGGACGACACAGAACTCCTCATGGCAACTGCCGCGCCAGCCATTGCTGCGGGTTGTTCGGTCGCCGAATTGTTCCACATTGATGAAAAGGACGGACAGCCGGAACTGGTAACCACGGTTGCCAACTGGTACCGTGAAGGCGACCCGCTCCTGCCGGTTGGGACCAAGTACCGATTCTCGGAAGCGCCTTCCAGTAAATTGCTGTTGAGCAGCCCCCATGCGCCGCTCTTCATTTCAGACACCCAAACCGACGAAAGGGTGGATGACTTCTTACGCGCGCTCTGGCAGAGCACATCCACCGCCTCGACCGTTATCATTCCGCTCAACTCAGGCGGGCAATGGCTGGGAATGGCCGCATTCAGTTGGAAGGAAAGGCATGTTTTCAGCAGGCAGGAGCAAAACATCTACACTGCGATCTCCAGTCTGGCAACGCCCGCCATTCAAAGCCGCCGCCTGCTTGTTTCTGCCCGGCAACAGGCGCAGCGCGAAGCCATGTTGAACACAATCAACCAGAAGATCCAAAGCGCCACCAGCGTGGAAGCCGTGCTGCAAATCGCCGCGCGCGAGCTGGGTCACGCCCTCGGCGCGCCGATGACGGTTGCCCAATTGACGATGAAAGATTCATCCTCCTAACCCAGGCAGGAGACATGCCGATGTCGAGCAGCGATAAAACCCGGAAGCGTGTGGACGACCTGTTCTCAGGGATGACGCAACTCATCGCGGAAGCGTCCAATGGACACGACCGCGTCCATCCCGAAGAAGAGAGTCTCTCCAATGAACCCGCTACACCGTTGGAGCAAATCGAAGCCTTGCAGGCGCGGGTCCGCGAGTTGGAAGCGCGAGTTAAAGAAAAGGAAGCAAGACCCATCCTCTATGAAAAGGAACAGGTCGGATTCGCCTTCGATGGAGAAGAAGTCCAGCCGGTCCGCAGCGACCAGGTTCCAGGTCCGAATGAAGCGGATGTCCTCAAGACGCCTCTGACCTTCAGCGGCAGGCCCATCGGCGAGGTCAAAGTCGCCAAACCCGCAGACCGTCCGCTTACCGAAGACGATCTCAAGATTGCAAATGCCATCGCCCGGCAGGCGTCGCTCCAGATCGAAAACCTGCGTCTGCTTGCCGAAGCCGAACGCGCGCGAACCCAGGCAGAGGAAGCCACGCATCAATTCGCGCACAAAAGTTGGGCAGACTTTCTCGACGCCATTCACAACGCCGAGCGCATCGGTTATGCCTACGATCAATCGGCGGTGGAACCGTTCTCCGCGCCCGCGCCGGGCGAATACGACCATGTCGAGATCATGGAAACGCTCGACGAACAGATCGGCAGGCTTTTTGTAAAGGGCAACGACTCTCTCACAAGCGACGATAAGAAGTTCATCCAAACCATTGCCAGGCAGGTCAGCCAGCAGGTCGAGAATATCCGCCTGCTGGCGGATGCCGCCCGCGCCCGCGCCGAAGCCGAGGAAGCGACCCGGCTCCTGACCCGCGAAAACTGGGAGGCGTACCAAAGAGACATGGATGGCGCCGTGGGCTTTGTCTACGATTCGGTTAAGGTCTCGCCGATGGGCGATGCGCCGCCCGCCGCCCCTGTTCTCGAACAAACCCTGTTCGTGCGCGGCGAACCCATCGGTCAATTGGCGGTGGCAGGGTTGGAGCATATCTCTCCCGAAGCGCGAAAACTCGCGGAGTCGATTGCCGCGCAAACCAGCATCCATTTGGAGACCCTGCGCCTGAACGAAGAACTGCAAAAACGCGCGCAAGAGTTGAAGGAACTCGACCGCCTTAAGTCCGCCTTCCTTGCCAACATGTCGCATGAATTGCGCACGCCGCTCAACTCCATCCTCGGCTTCACCGATGTGATGCTCGAAGGGCTCGACGGCGAACTGACGGAATACATGGATAACGACCTGCGCCTGATTCAAAAGAACGGACAGCACCTGCTGCACCTGATCAACGACGTGCTCGACATGGCGAAGATCGAATCCGGGCGCATGAACCTGCACCCCGAAAAATTCAAAGTCCACGATGTTTTGGATGAAGTCGTCAGCATCACCTCCACCCTCGCCAGCGAAAAGAACATCGCGTTGTTCATCGAAGAGGAGTCGGACCAGCAGGTCGAAATCTACGCCGACAATACCCGCCTGCGCCAGGTAATGATCAACCTCGTGAACAACTCGATCAAATTCACAGAACATGGCAAGATCGCCGTCAAAGCAACCCGCATGGATGGGGCGCGCATATTGATCACGGTCAAAGATACCGGGCTTGGCATTCCGCCCGAAAAACTCGAAGCAGTCTTCCAGGAATTCACCCAGGTTGACTCATCAACCACGCGCAAAGCGGGCGGCACGGGTCTGGGTCTGCCCATCAGCCGCCGCCTGGTGCAAATGCACGGCGGCAATCTCTGGGCGGAAAGCACAGGCATCGAAGGGGAAGGCTGTACGTTCTTCGTGGAAATGCCCATCGAAGCCCGCATCACAGACATCATCGAGAAAAAGGAAAAATAGCAAATGGCAACGCCCCTCCACCTTGAATGCAACCTCTGCGGACACACCCAGCCCTACATACCGTTCCAGCCCGCCATCTGCCAGAAATGTGAATCGCAATGGGTCGAAGCCCGTTACGATTATGATTCCTTCAAACGCGAAATCCTGCGCGGGATTCCAAACCGTCCCTCGAACCTCTGGCGCTATCAGGATGTCCTGCCATTGAGCGATCCCTCCGCCCTCGACCTTTATCCCGCTGGTGGAACTCCCCTGTGGCTCTCGCACCGCTTCGCCCCGGACCTCGGGCATGGTTCTGTTTACATCAAGGACGAACGCTACTCCCCGACCTCGTCCTTCAAAGACCGCCAGGCGGCTGTCGCCGTCGCCGCAATGAACGAGAACGGAATCTGCGAAGCAGTCATCGCATCCACAGGCAATGCCGCTGTGGCATACGCCGCCGCCTGCGCCCGCGCGGGGATCAAATTATGGGTCTTCATGACCAGCCTCGTGCCGCAGGAAAAACTGCGCGAGGCGGCCCTCTTCGGCGCAGAAGTGATCCGCGTCAGCGGCAACTACGACCAGACCAAACAGATCGCAAGTCAATTCGCCCAGCGCAAGAATCTATTATTGGATCGCGGCGCAAGTTCCGTCCCTGACCGCGAATCGATGAAGACCATCGCCTACGAGATCGTCGAAGGACTCGGCTGGCGCGCGCCCGATTGGTACATTCAAGCCGTCAGTGGCGGGCTGGGACCTCTGGGGGTGTATCAGGGCTTCAAGGAAATGTTCGAGATGGGGTTGATCAACAAGGTTCCAAAACTGGCGGTCATCCAGGCGGAAGGCTGTTCGCAGATGGTGCAGGCTTTCAAACAAGGTAAAGATACCGCCGCGCCCGTCATCCCCGATACGCGTATCATCATCC
>JACAEP010000228.1 GCA_013388795.1 Chloroflexota bacterium
GAATGCCAAACTCCACGCTTGACGTTGTAAAGTTTATACGGCTCCATATCCACCGCATGGACGTTTGTCACTGAGTCTTCCCCTTCGCCAATGAACAAAATACAACGCCCGGTCATCAATACAAAGACCTCGTCGGTCTCGGTGTGTTTTTGCATCTGGTTTATTTTTTCGGGCGTCAGGTCGTCGGTGTAATTCATCAACGCCACGCGCCACGACTGGTAATCAATGAGGGGTTTATAGTCCGGCCCGGTATGGTCGCGGACTTCGATCAGGGTTTCTGGCAACATTTCGATGCTCCAAGGTAAAATTGTAAACTCACCTTGCGTAGTTTATGCCTTTCCGTCAGGCTTCAAGTCCAATTTGGCCGCTGACCGCGGACGACCGACTCAAGAATAAGAGCAGCGGTCTGCCATCGGCGCTCAAAAACGCAAGGAAAACGCGGACACTTGTAAGGTGAGTTATAAAGTCAACTTTTCGCCATGCTCTCTCAGCCACTTGCGGTGACGTTTGAACTCAGGGCAGAGCAATTCTACCAAGTTCCAGAATCGAGGTGAGTGGTTTTTGATCTTCAAATGAGCCAATTCATGCAAGACAACATAATCAATCACTTCCAGCGGAGCCATCACCAGCCGCCAGGTGAAGTTGATTGTGCCGGTGGAGGTGCATGAGCCCCAGCGAGTCTTCGCGGAGTTAATCTTGACCTGCTTCGGTTCAAATCCATGCAGGGCGGCATAATGACTCACGCGCTCACTGAATATTTCCAATGCCTGGGTTTTGTACCATTGGATGAACATTCGCTCGCCGCGTTCCCGCGCAGAAACTCCCAGCGTGAATCCGCCGTCGAATTGGAGGGCAGGCCGCTGAGGCGGGACGAGGCGCAGGTCGCATTCCGTTCCAAGAAAGAGAAAGCGTTCCCCATCCACATATTCCTTTTTCGGATGCGCCAATATGGCTTTGAGTTTTTCACGTGAACGCAGAATCCAATCCGTTTTTTGGGTGATGAAGCCGTGAATGTCTTGCAGCGTTGCCCGCCTCGGCGCGCGGACGGTGAGACTGCCATCCCGTTCGATGATGAGCGCAATCGTGCGGCGTTTGGCGCGCACGAGTTTATCGATCTTTAATTCCATGTTCTATCGTCTGTGGTCTGCCGTCTGTTTTCATACACCTCCGGGTTCACGCAATGCGGCAGGCGCTCGCCTTTCAACCCCGCAATCAAATTTTCTGCCGCGAGTCTCGCCATTGCATCGCGAGTCTTCTCGCTAGCGCTGCCAATGTGCGGAACGATCAGGCAGTTTTCCAGAGTCAGCAGGGGAGAATCCAAAGGCAAAGGCTCAGGGTCGGTCACATCCAAGCCCGCCGCAAAAATTTTCTTTGCCTTCAATGCTTCATATAAAGCGGCTTGATCCACCACCGGTCCGCGTGAGGTGTTGACGAAGATCGCGTTCGGCTTCATCTTCGAGAGAAAATCCGCGTTCACCATGTGCCGCGTGGAATCATTCAATGGCGTATGCACCGAAACAAAATCAGACGCGCGTAATAGATCATCGAGGCTGTTCATTTTGATTGCGCCAAATTCCGGCTTGCCGGTCGGGTCATAAAAAATGATTCGCAGGTCAAACCCAACGGCGCGTTTTGCCACCGCCCGCCCAATGCGACCGAAACCAACCAGCCCCAACGTTTTGCCTGTCAGGTCCATGCCTAACAACATCGAAGGATGCCACGTTTTCCATTTCCCATCCCGAATATATTTTTCAGCCTCAACAATTCGTCTCGCCGCCGCAAGCAACAAAGCAAATGCAAGGTCGGCAGTGGCATTGGTCAAAATGCCCGGTGTGTTTCCAACCGGAATCCCCCTTGCAGTTGCATCCGCCACAACGACGTTATCGAACCCCACCGCATGATTGCTGACCACTTTCAATTGCGGTCCGGCGGCATCCAACAATTTTGCATCCACGCGATCTGTGAGCATACTCAAGAGACCAGCCACCCCGCGCACTTTTTCGAGCAGAACTTCCCGCGAGGGCGGCATTTCATCTTCCCAAACATCGGCATCGCAAAACTCAAGCACAGGTTTCAAACCGGCATCGCGCATCTTGCGCGTCACAAAGACTTTGGGGCGCATCGCACCTCCTTTGCGGTATGATCGTAGTTAAGGTTTTCATGGACAAATTTTACACGACCACCCTGCAAACTCACCCTCGCGGAAGGGACATTTCAAAAATTCTCGCCGCCTGCATCGAAGCCGTCGAACCGGGCAATGCCGTGCGTCGATTCCTGAAACGCGAAAAAAACCTTCTCACTGTTCAAGATCAAACCTATGACTTCAATGATTTTGACAATGTGGCTGTGCTTGGTTTGGGCAAAGCGACTCAAGCCATGTCTCTTGCGCTATTGGATATGCTTGCGCCTCATCCCAGCCGCGGCTTGCTCATTCCAAAATTGACCTTTGATTCCCCTGCCAGCGGATTCACCGTCCTGCCCGGCGGACATCCCGTCCCAACCGAAGCCAGTGTGAAAGCGGGCAATACTGCTCTTAATCTTGCTTCTTCGCTCACCGAACGGGACTTGCTTGTCTGTCTCATTTCCGGCGGCGGCTCGGCGTTGATGGCTTCACCTCAGCACGGGCTTGACCTCGCAGACCTGCAAACGCTGACCAAACTTCTGCTTGCCTGTGGCGCCCGCGTGGACGAGATCAACACCCTGCGCCGTCATCTCGACCGTGTGAAAGGCGGCGGCATTGCCAAGTCTGCGAATGGCGCGCGGGTTATCAGCCTGATTCTCTCCGATGTTGTCGGGAATCCGCTCGAAGCGATTGCCTCCGGTCCCACCGCGCCCGACCCATCCACGCGGGAAGATGCGCTGAATATTTTGAAAAAATATGACCTGCTGGATAAAGTTCCTGTTGTAATTCTTGGGGTTTTAGAAACTGCGCCAGAAACGCCCAAACCCAACGACCCATTATTTGCGCGAGTGCAAAATGTTTTGGTTGGGAGTAATTCACTCGCCGCTTATGCCGGGTTGGAGATGGCAAAGTCGCTGGGCTTTCACACACACTTCCTCGGCGATACATGGCAGGGCGAAGCCCGCGAAGTTGCCAAAGAACTGTGCGGATATTTCAACTTCAATCATGAACGTCCATTTTGTTTAATCGCAGGCGGTGAGACAACTGTCACTTTGCATGGAAACGGCAAAGGCGGGCGCAACCAGGAACTCGCCCTCGCCGCCGCCATCGAAATGAACGGACTGCAAGATTCCATGCTCATCACCCTCGCCACCGACGGCGAAGACGGTCCTACCGACGCGGCGGGAGCAGTGGTAACGGGGGAAACCTATCCGCGAGGGGAGAGGCTTGGGATGAATGCTCAAGCCCTCCTGAGTCGGAACGATGCGTATTCCTTTTTCGATCCGCTTGGCGATTTACTCAAGCCAGGTCCGACCGGGACGAATGTGAATGATCTGACTTTTCTAATTGGCTTTTAGAAAGCAAAAGACCACCTTTGGGTGGTCTGCAGTGCCGAGGGTGAGATTTGAACTCACGACCAAGGGCTTATGAGTCCCCTGCTCTGCCACTGAGCTACCTCGGCGTGGTCAAAGCGGACGCAATATTACTATGGGGTATGCAAATTGTCAACTTGGATAGATTCATATTAATTTCTGTTCAACTGCAAAATTTTTGGCGAACAAACAGCCCCCTGCTATAATACGGGAAAGGTGAGCCATGAATATCCTCGTACTCGAAACAGACCCCAGAGAATTCGCGATCATCCAACAGGCATTGGGCGGAAACTCCAACACAGTGACGCCTGTTCCATCAAGTGCGCAGGCATTGCAGGCGGTTCAATCCGGCGGATTTCAAGTTCTGATTGTTAATCAGGATACCACTGACAGTGGACCCGCGCAATTAATCTCCCGTGTGCGCGGGTTGAAAACGCCCAACCCGGTTTATATTTTGCTGGTGGCTTCTGCGAACATGGATGGCAAATCCCTGCCAAAGGGCGACGATTTTTTACAGCGCCCCTACATCACCGATGATTTAAAAAATCGCATTGAGATTGCAGAACGCATCATTTCCCTGACGGATAAACTGGCGCAGGTTCAAGAGCAAATTGAATCCCAGGCGGCTTTTGATGGATTGACCGGCTTTATTAATCGAGCCGGGTTTTTACGCCAGGCGGCGGGTGAGTTGGAACGCTCCCGACGGGCATCCATGCCGTTGAGTCTGATCGCATTGGATATTGACAATTTCAAGTTAATCAATGACCGGTTTGGAGCTAAAACCGGCGATGACGTGCTGGAGGTGGTGGCAAAAGTGATTCGTGAGAAAAGCCGTCCCTACGATTGCATCGGTCGCTGGGCAGGGGACGAGTTTGTGATTGCCTTGCCGGGCGTCATCGGCGCGGATGCGGAAAAGATATCCGAGAGGATTCTTGCCGGGATTCGCGGCGCCCGGATCGAAGTCCCAAATGAACCGCCCCTGAACGTGAAAGTGAGCGCGGGAATCGCATCGATCCTCCGAATCACATCTACAACGGAAGTGATGCCCATCCTTCAGGAAGCACAAAAAGCAGTGGCGCGCGCCAAGGAAGCCGGGGGCAATCAGGTGTATCTGGCGTTTTTATAACCCCAGCCAATTCAAAAGAAATAGCGCCGCCATTCCGACCAGAATGGTGAAAAGCGTATTGCGTGAAACCCATGCTGTGATGATGGCAACCATGCCTGCCAGCATTCGTGTGTTTTCCATAGAAAGGTCAAGCGTGCCATCGAGGAGAAGCAGTTCGGGGAAGATGATGGCAGAGAGTACCGCCGGGGGGACGTAGTGCAGGGCGCGGCGCATCGTTTCTGGGACCTCGAACCTGCCGAACAAATAAATGAGCGAGAATCGCATTCCGAATGTGATCAATCCGCCTGCAATCATGACCAGCCAGATGTTGTTCATTCTGCCTCCTGTTTATAGCGGCTTTCAAGGAGCGTACCGACGGCTATCCCAACCAGGGCGGCAAGGATCAGCCCCAACTTGAAGGGGAGCGGATGCGCGATCAGGGCAGTGATACCCGCACTTAGGGCGGCGGCGATCATTGGTTGTTTTTTTAACACTGGCACGATCATGGCGATGAATGTCAGCGGCAGAGCAAAATCGAGCGGGAGATCGTCAGGGAGCGACGCGCCGAGGAACACGCCAATTGCTGTGCTGGTCTGCCAAATGAACCATAACGAAAATCCTGCGCCAAGCAAGAACCAGTGTTTATACGTTTGAAGACCTTCTTTTTCGTACTGCAAAATGGATGGCGCGTAGGCTTCATCGGTAAGGAAGTAGGACAGGATGACTTTCCATTTCAGGGTGAGGTTTTTTAGATGGGGGGCCAGCGAGGCGCTGTAGAGCATGTGACGCAAATTGATCACGGCAATGGTCAGGATTATGACCAATGCGGGGGCGCCTTCAGCAACCAGTTGTGCTGTAATGAATTGGGAGGAACCGGCGAATAGGATTGAGGACATCATCTGCGCGGCCGTATTTGACAGCCCGGCATTCACCGCCAAAGCGCCATAGATCATGCCAAATGGAAACACACCGATCAGCAGCGGGGTCTCGGCGCGGATTCCCTCCAGAAAGTTTCTTCTTGCTTCGCTCATAACATTCTCTCCTGCCAAAGATTTTCAGTAGATCACGCCCCCCCGTAATTTGCGTTCTCTAAGAGGGTGTTTTATAAATAAAAATTCACCACAGACACCGCGCTTGCGTTCGGTGCAAGTGTAAACGCGGATAAAAAGGATGCTGGGCGGGTAGCGCATCGGTGTTCGTGTTTAAAACACTTTCTACTGCAAACGCGGCGGTAGAGACCGCCAAATACGCGCTTTTGCGAAGCGCTGATTTTCTCTCATTCTGAAAAAATTAATCTGTGCGCGTCAAGGCGGCGCGCCAGCTGGATAAAACAACCGTCCCGGAAAAAGGGACGGCTGCGCTTCTTTCCTGTACTCTGGCTGGGTTCGTCACCCAACCTTTAGGCCTAACCGAGAGCCTTTTTCGCTTCGGCGATGACTTCGTCGTAGTTGGGTTCGTCGCCTAAGGCAGGCAGGTAGTTGACGTAGGTCAGTTTGCCATCGCGCCCTACGATAAAAACGGCCCGGCGCAGGTAACGGCGTTCCTTGATGAGCAACCCATACTTGATGCCGAACTCGGCTTCGAGCACATCTGAAACGACCTTCACCTTTTCAACCCCGGCTGCGCCGCACCAGCGCTTCTGCGCCATGGGAAAGTCGGTGCTGATGGTGTAGATGACGATGTCATCACTTAGTTTGGCGGCCTCTTCGTTAAAACGGCGGGTTTCGCGGTCGCAGACGTCCGTATCCAGCGAAGGTACGGCAGAAAGGATGATGACCTTCCCTCTGGATTCCTGAAGCGGATTCACAGAAGCCCAGCCCGCCGCCACACTGGTGAATTCAGGGGCCGGCTGCCCAACTTGCACGTCATCTCCATAGATGGTGGCGAACTTATCGCCCAATTTCAAAACATCTGTACGAATGGTTGTCATGGGAACTCTCTCCAGAAAAAGTTTTCTTGATTTTATCAGATGACTCTGACGGGTGTTCCCTTACCAATCTCTCTGATATCGGTTGAGGATATAATGTAACGACGTTCATTTTTACTTTTTTGGAGACTGTCCTTTTATGGAATTCGTACCCACTCAGATCCCTGAAATCATTCTTGTCAGGCCCAAAGTCTACGAAGATCCGCGTGGATTCTTCATGGAAACCTATCGCGAAGATCGGTTTTCAACCGGCGGTATTTCGCAGCGTCTGGTTCAGGAGAATCATTCCCGTTCGCAAAAAGGCGTTTTGCGCGGGCTTCATTATCAGATCCGAAATTCGCAGGGAAAATTGGTGCGCGCCATTGCAGGCGAGATCTTTGACGTGGCAGTGGATATTCGCCGGAGTTCGCCGACCTTTGGTCAGTGGGTTGGTATAATCCTTTCCGCAGAAAATCGCTGGCAGTTGTGGATTCCGCAGGGTTTTGCGCACGGCTTTTTCGTGCTGAGTGAAACTGCCGAGGTTGTTTACAAAGTGACAGATTATTACGCTCCGGAATGGGAACGCAGTATCCTATGGAATGACCCACGGATCAATATTGACTGGCCGCTGGCAGGCATGGAACCGATTCTTTCGCCAAAAGACCTGAATGGGAAACGACTGGCAGATGCGGAAATATTTGACTAAGAAATCAAAAAAGGAAAATACTTTTTCATGAAAAATGTCCTTGTTACAGGCGGAGCGGGTTTTATCGGCTCGAATTTTATCCATTATCTTTTGCAAACAGAAAGCGATATCAAAGTTGTCAATTACGATGCTCTGACCTATGCCGGCAACCTGGATAGTCTGGCGGATGTAGCCGACGACCCACGCTATCATTTTATCCATGGAAATATCTGTGATGAAGCGCAGGTTAATTCGGCGTTGAAAGAGCGCCAGATCGACACGATTGTACATTTTGCCGCCGAGTCGCACGTAGACCGCTCCATTCTCGGTCCGCGGCAGTTTATTGAAACCAATGTGTTGGGCACGTTTACCATGTTGGAAGCCGCGCGGGCGTATTGGATTAAGGAAAAAGGGCAGCTGTTGGATCGTGTGCGCTTTCATCACGTTTCCACCGATGAGGTCTTTGGGTCGTTGAAACCCGGCGAGCCAGCCTGGACGGAACAAACGCCTTATGCCCCCAATTCGCCGTACGCTGCTTCAAAGGCATCCAGCGATCATCTTGTGCGCGCTTATGGGCATACCTACGGGCTTCCATACACCATCACCAATTGCTCTAACAATTATGGGCCCTATCAATTCCCCGAAAAACTCATTCCTGTCATTATCCTCAATGCATTGGAAGGGAAGCCCTTGCCGGTGTATGGGGATGGTCAACAAATCCGCGATTGGCTGCATGTGGAAGATCATTGCGAAGCCATACATCTCGTATTGAAGAAGGGTGAGAATGGCTCCACTTATAACATTGGCGGAGAGAATCAACCTGCCAATTTGACGATTGTAGAAACCATCTGCGATATTCTTGATGAAATCCAACCCAACGCTGCTTATGTCCCGCATCGCCGCCTGATTCAATTCGTTACCGACCGCCCCGGGCATGACCGCCGTTACGACATGGACACACACAAGATCAGCGCCGAACTGGGCTGGCGTCCGCGCCATACGCTCAAGCAGGGCTTGCTCGACACCGTACAGTGGTATTTGTCTCACCCTGAGTGGGTGGCTGCCATCCGCCAAAAGCAGGAATACAAAGGCTGGATGGACGCGAATTACAAATCACGCTAGTTCAGGAGAGATGAGATGAAGGGAATTATCCTCGCAGGCGGGCGCGGCACACGCCTCTATCCTTTGACCCTGGCGGTCAGCAAACAAATTTTGCCGGTGTACGATAAGCCCATGATCTATTATCCCCTCTCCATGCTGATGCTGGCAGGGATACGAGATGTTCTGGTCATCAGTTCGCCGGAAGACCTTCCAATCTTTCAGCGCCTGCTTGGAGATGGCGCGGGCTGGGGAATGAATTTTTCCTATGCCGAACAAGCCGAACCGCGCGGGCTGGCAGATGCCTTCATCGTTGGCGAACATTTTGCAGCGGGAGAAAAAGCCTGCCTCATCCTCGGTGATAATATTTTCTTTGGGCATGGGCTGCCAGAACAACTTCAGCAGGCCTCCCGGCTTGAAAAAGGCGCTCTGGTCTTTGCCTACCCCGTCCATGACCCGGAACGCTACGGCGTGATCGAGTTTAACAAAGAAGGCAAAGCGGTAAGTTTGGAAGAGAAACCGAAGGAACCGCGCTCGAACTACGCTGTGCCCGGATTGTACTTTTATGACGAGCGTGTAGTGGAGTTTGCCAAAAATCTTAAACCTTCTGCTCGCGGCGAGATCGAGATCACCGATCTAAATCGCATTTATTTAGAGATGGGGGAATTGCAGGTCATCCCATTGGGACGCGGCGTTGCCTGGCTGGACGCTGGAACCCATAAGTCCCTCTTGCAGGCTTCCAACTTCATTCAAACGGTGGAGGAACGCCAGGGGTTGATGATCTCCTCACCCGAAGAGATTGCCTACCGCCGCAAATTCATCAGCCGCGACCAATTGAAAAAACTGATCGAACAATTGGGCAGGAACAAGTACAGCGACTACCTTACCCGGCTGGCGGACTCAAGAGAATGAACATTCTGCTTTTTGGAAGGACCGGTCAACTTGGGTTTGAATTGGAACGCACCCTCGCCCCGCTGGGCAGCGTGCTTGCTTTCGGTCCGGATGAATTGGACCTGACACACTTGGATGCGCTTCGGGCAGTCATTCAAAACTCCGAACCTCAGGTGATTGTCAATGCGGCGGCTTATACGGCGGTGGATAAGGCAGAAAGCGAGCCTGATCGCGCGCATGCAATCAACACCGAAGCGCCGCGCATCATGGCAGAAGAAGCGCGCGCGCTGAACTCTGTTTTCGTTCATTACTCAACTGATTTTGTTTTTGACGGAGAGAACAGTGCGGCCTACACCGAACAGGATGCCGTCAATCCGCTCAATGTGTATGGTCAAACCAAATGGAAAGGCGAGCAGTCCATCGGTCAGGCGGGAGGCGCATATATTATCCTGCGCACGAGTTGGGTATATAGTTTGCGGGGCGACGGGTTTGTTTCCAAGGTGCTGCGATGGGCTAGAAATCAAAACGTGGTGCGGGTGGTGTCTGATCAGGTGGGCAGCCCCACTTGGGCGCGAACGCTGGCAGAAGCCACTTCATTGATGCTGGCGCGCGGGCTGGACGATCCCTGGCAGTATTTTTCTAAACACGCAGGTGTGTATCACCTTGGCGGTGCGGGAGCGACTTCCCGCCTGGATTATGCCCGTCTGGTGTTGAACCTGGACCCCAAGCCGCAGGACCGCATTCTCGACCGCCTCGAACCCGCGCTGACGGTTGATTTCCCAACCCCGGCCCGCCGCCCGCTGATGACGGCTCTCGATTGCTCAAAATTCGAGCGCGCTTTTGGAATTGCCCTGCCTGCCTGGCAGGATGCCCTAAAGCTGGCAATGGCAGAATTTCAATTTTGATAAGACACGGGCTGCGCCTGACTGAGGCGCGACGGGGAAACTGTTTTATAATCATCTTAAATTTGCCCTTTTTATTGCCCATATTTGGAGAAAGGCTTGAAGAATATGTATCCAAAAAATCAAAAGAATCGCGCAGGGAGTACCATCCTTCAATGGGCGCTCATTTGCGCGCTTGCATTATCTTTTGTTCCAGCCGCACCCGCGTATGCGGCCGGACCTGATCTTGCGATCGACAAATCGCACACTGGCGTTTTTGAACCTTTGGGGACGGGGAGCTATACCATTACCGTAAGCAATGTCGGCGATGCGCCTTCCAGCGGCACGGTGACCGTTGTCGATACCCTCCCCAGCGGTTTAAGCGCCACCAGCATTGCTGGAACTGGTTGGAGTTGTACGCTTGCTACGCTGACCTGCACCCGCAGCGATGTTCTGAATGATGGCGCGGCGTATCCTGATATCACGGTGAATGTCAACGTCTTGGTC
>JACAEP010000350.1 GCA_013388795.1 Chloroflexota bacterium
AACGGTTTGCGTTAGCCGCTGGTGGGCGGGCGTGGATTCGGCTGGGGAGCAGAAAAAGCCCGAAGCCAGAAAAATGCTCGAAAACGCGGCAGAATCCCACCAGTCGGCTGCACGCTTTGTTAGGCGCATTTCAGAACGCAAGACTCTTTTTGATTGGGATGCGACTCGACCTTATTTGACGCTATCGAATGTTATCTCTCTATAATTATCAAACAGAATAGTTCCGCTGTCTGCCCCTATTCTAAATTTCCAAGTTAAGTTAGACCAATTTTTCCCAACGCTTTCACGATAAAAAAGGGATTTCGATGGGTCTGATGGATCCCAAACAATAGTTAGAAAACCGCCATCAGGTAAAAGCACCGCTAATACTGTGTATGACGTATCAGGTTTTAGTTTGAGGTTTCCTGACATATATGAGCCACCAAGAAAATTTTGTTTAACCCAAACATTAATTTTCGGGGCATTGTTTTCTACATAAACACCGAACCTTTTATAAGGGTCGGTACTCCACTCGCCACTGTCCATTAACATTTCAAAGACAGAGCCTTTTGTATAAGTGAAGTCTACAATAATCCCTTGATTATCTTTGAAGTCTCTGTCTCGAACAAGACCATTCCAATTTTTCCCTATCACTTCCAAAATGCCATCTTTGACTTTTCCAGCGTCAAAACCCCATCCGCCCCTTGACGAATCATCAAATGTATCAATATAGACTACTTGTACGCCATTCAGGAATTCCAAAGTCTTATCAGGTGCTTGGATAGTTGCAGTTGGAGGAATGGGCGTTTTGGTAGGTATAGGTGTCTTTGTTGGTAGAGGTGTATCTGTTGGCAAAGGCAGAGGTGTAGATGTAGGTGGAACTCGCGTTGAATCAGGAGCGCACCCACTTAATAAAACCGTTAGCACGACAAACGCAAATAACACTGACTGGATTGATTTTTTCATGACCCTTATCTCCTTTTGGTTTTTTGATTTGATTGCGCCAGATAGCGCCTAACGGTTTGCGTTACCTGCGCTGGGGTGGGGACGGCGAAGCCGTCCAACCAGAAAAATGATAAGGCGTGTAAAACTGCTTGGGATTTGCGCAGAATCCCCAGCGTCAGGTGCACGCTTTGTTAGCCACCGTTTTTAGGGATAAGCAACCCAAGTTTTGTTAACCGTGACTTGATTGCTCCTTCTTTTCTATTGAGCAATTTAGCAAGTTCAGGGATCTTAACACCTTGACCATATTTATTCTTTAGCAATTCATCATCGGATGTAGTCCATTTTGCATACGCATTTGAAAACTCTTGGCGAACAGTCTCAACGCTATATGCTTTCTCTGGCTTTACGGGCTTTTTTATAATGTGACTGACCGCATTCTGTAATGCTTCTATAAATGATTCTACCGATTCTTCAAAAACCATTATTCGATGGTGTTCAGCTTTACCTTGCTCTGTCTCACTGATAACCAAATATTTTGTTCCATCCTTTGATTCTTTCACGTCAAAGTAATACATCCGTTTACCCGCTAAAACTTTTTCGGTGTAAATTTCTTTACGGTTGTCAGGTTGCATATATTCTCCCATTTATCTAATTATTTGAATTGCAACATAAAGATTATCAAAGACATGGAAAAGCCATCATATTTTACTTGTTATCAGATTTTCTCTCAATTTTTCTGCTTAAGAATTCGGCGTGCAAAAAGACGGTTTTCGTTTTGTAAGGCAGGTGGCTAACGGTTGGTTTCACCTGCCGCCGTGATAAGCAAGACTCCACTGCTCACCAGCCGCCAAACTTACGCAAATCGCGCCCGCATACCCACGCCGAAGGCGGTCAGGTGCAAACGGTGTTAGCCCGCTTTTTCCATGTAACATACCGCTATCATTCGCTTAAGTCAAAATCTGATGTGTCTCTGCCGCTTGCCACTAATTCGCGCGCAGTTTGAATATCTGCAAGTCCGCGAGTTCGGTCTCCCATTTCAAGATAAGCCCGCGCCCGATTTTCATAAGCCTTTGCGCAGGTTGGCTCAACGAGAATCGCATGGGAACATAGTTCGATTGCCTGCTGGAATTGACCTTCTTCAATCGCAAGCCAAGCCAGATTGATTATGGCAAATGTTCTGCGAGAATCCATTCGCAACGCTTTTTGCCAGTCATTGAAAGCCGAATCTCTATCGCCAGTTTGATAATATGCCAAACCGCGCTGTTCATAAGATGATGGGTGAGGCGATAGAGAAATAGCGCGGCTGAAATCCGATATTGCTTCACGCCAGCGTTCCAGATTGCTATAAGCCATTCCCCGATTATGATAAATCTCGCCATTGTTGGGGTCGTGTTGCAAAGCCTGAGTGAACAGGCGAACCGCTTCCGCAAAATTTCCCCACATTCTCGCCGTGTCCATTGCCTGCCCGAACAAAACCGCCGCCATATTTTTATCAGATGTTGGCATGATTACTCCATTTGGCTAAACCTGTTCTTGTCTGCTATCTCATTGAGAAAGTAGAAAAAAGCCGTGACAAACTCTTTGCCAGTTTGATTCTTTTGTTGTGTCAGATTTGCGTAGACCAACCTTTCGAGAATTGGCAGGCTAATGATTGTTGCCATGTCCAGAAGCCCTGCTTGTGAAAATTTCATGTGAATTAGAACAGAACTCAAAACACGATTGGACGCTTCGATAAACAGCGGCATGATAATTTTACGCTCGTATTCTTCATCGCTCATGCCATACGGCTTTAGCGGCTTGGGTTGTGACATCACTCTTTCTTTGATAATGCCGCGATGGTCAATGGTCAGAAGGAAATCGCCGTTTTTGTACTCGACATTGATAATCTTGTCATAAGGAATGGTAACGGATTGACTGTTTGGCTGATTGTAGGCAATGAAACGGGAATCGGTTGCAAATAACCATCCTTTGCGAATTCGCACAATTTCTTCTTTTGGAGGGCGACCTTCCATTGTGCCAGGGATTATCAACGAATAAGCCAATTCTCGAATTCTGATTCTTGGAGCAGTAAAGCCATCTGTGATAGGAGCGTCAAACAGACGAATTTCGCCATCTTCGGTATTCAGATTGCCACTAACTTCCCAGCCGTCAATTAAGCCAAAGGCTCTCCCACAAGCGATTTCATCCTGAGATGCGAATCTTCTGTGACTTTGAGAAGTCATAGGAAATTACACCATTCTACGAAGTTGGGCAGCCTGTTCTTGAGCAGACTTTAGGCTTCTTAGTAAAGTACCTTCGTCAAGCGAAGTGTAAGATGGTCGTACACGATAGGTAGTTGAAAGTACTTGGTCGAATCTGTTTAAAAGAGTTCTTGTCGTGCGTTTATCACCGAGCATGTATTTTCCAGCAGCCGCCAGCTCAAGCGCACTTGCCAAGAGCCAAGGGACATTTGCCCTTTCCGCACTCTCAAGATAATCCATTGCAATCCTATCGTAATCGTGCCATTTATTTTCTTTGGCGTACTCTTGCAATAACTTTTCGTAGAAAAGTATTGCCATTTGTTCAAATGCGCCGTGAAGGAGACGTGGTGGCTTAAATCCTTCCCCTATATTCATCAGCAATTTAAGATAGGTGAAGAAAAGCATCGGCTTATTTCTCAATAAATCCTTATCCTCATCGCTGAAGTTGTCCATCGCTACAAACTGTTCAATCTGATTGTCGGTCAAGTTCTTCCAGATGTCTAGTCTTTTTGCCATAAGAACGGCAAAGTCTCCAGGGGCATTTTCGATGTCTTGTAGGCTTTCTGGGACCCCATGCTCTTCGATCCATTGGGCTTGAGACAAGAGTGCCTTGCGACATTGGGCAATGTATTCATATTCGCTTTTAGATGCTCCAGAGATAGATGTCTCTGTCGAAAGCTGCGATATCCCTTGTTGCGATGTTGGCGCGCCACAGTTGGAGCAGAATTTTGCGCCGTCAGGAAGCTTTGTGCCGCAATTCATACAAAACATGATTTATCTCCTTGACTACGAATTTTCGCTTTTAATCTTAGTCAGCAGTTCGTTATACCAAGCCTCAAACCTCTCAAATGCAACTTTTACAAGCTCTTCACCGTGCTGTTGAATTAGCATTGCTTTACCTTCTGGGCTTATTTCCCTGTGAGCCAGTTTGAGGGATAAAAGAATAGTTGTCAAGAGAACTTGTTCAAGAAAACGCACAATACCCATGTGCGCCATTATGCGATTTTGGACAGCGTTATCAAAAAGGGCTGTATGAAGCATTAGCTCTTGTAATCCGCCATTGAGAAATTGCGCAAAGTCCCCTAAAAGCAAGTCAGGGTCTACATCAGCATCAAGCCAGCGCTTAAAGTGAGCGTCGTAAACGTCTTTCCCGTCTTGATAGACAAGGAGCGCGAGATATAAGCGATTTTTATCGCTATCAATATCTGGCAAATTTTTCACTTGTTCAAGGTAGTAAATCCCTGTATTCAAATCAGCCACCCATACTTTGCCATTTTTTGCTAATTCGACATAGGTGGCTACGGCTTTTTCTAGTGATGTGTCGAATAGAGATTCCACAACCTCTTTTTTTTGTTCATCTGTTAGTTGGTTGAAAGAGTCATTAATTCCTTGCTCTGAGGTCTTTGGTTCAGGTACGCGACTCTGGGTGACTGATACTTGGTTGCCGCATTTACTACAAAATCGGGCATTGTCAGGAAGTTGCATACCACAATTTGGGCAAAACATATCCTCTCCTTTCTTGCAACGAGCGGGCTAACGGTTTGCGTTAGTGGTTGGCGGGCGGGCGTAGGTAAAACTTCGAGAGCAGGATTCTGTTCGGGTGTAGAAAAAGCCCGAAAATCGCGCAGAATCCCGCCAATCCACTGCACGCTTTGTTAGCCCGTTCTTGACCTGCAAGACTCGACATTGGGTTACCAGAGTTTACCAAATTCCAAAATATTTGGTGGCAATCGCAACTATTATAACGATGACAGCGAGGCAACCAATTTCACCGCAACCGAAACGACCATTAGTATTCTCGTCCAACCATTCGCTGATATATCCTGGTCCAAATAATACAGCGGGTACTCCTAATAGCCAAGCGGCAAGAAAGAATATGCAACCCGCCGCTCCCCCGAAATTTTCTGCGACGGCAAGAGACAACCAAATCAAAACGCCGAATATTATTACAGCGACCACTACTCCCCACCAATACTCTTCTGAGTGACCGAACATGCTAACTCGCTCTCTGTCTACAAACAATTGGAAATCAAATTGCCTGCGTGAATTGCAGAAGAAGACTTCCAACAAAAGCAAGTGCCGCTCCTCCCCAAAACATTTTTATAGTGTTTTCGCCGAACATTGCATAGAGTTCTACCGCTATAAAAAAAGGTACACCACCAAGCACTAAAAGCAAAATTGCGAGTCCAGTGCGTTCCGAAAATAATAACCCTGCCGCCACCAATAATGCTCCCGCTACCAGCAATATGCCAATTCCCATAAGAATGTACCCAATGACGCTAATGATAGTAAAAACTATGTCCATTTTCGTCTCCTTTCTTTGCACGGACGGGCTAACGGTTGGTTTCACCTGCCGCCGTGATAAGCAAGACTCCACTGCTCACCAGCCGCCAAATTTACGCAAATCGCGCCCGCATACCCACGCCGAAGGCGGTCAGGTGCAAACGATGTTAGCCTGTTTTCTCCATTTAGTCTCTATAATTTCTCTCTGCGTTTATTTCGTACTCCATTTGAATGTGTTTGGGTTAACATCATAGTCGTAGCGATTCCCTGTCAATAAATCCAAAATCGAAACTGTTATTTGCCTATGGGTAGAAGCCCACCACAACTGTTGAGAAAGCCACGCTTTATTCACTACTTCTCTGTTTGAAAAAACTTGCCCTGGGGCTGGAATCGCAAAATTGGCACCTGCAAAACCTAGATGAAAATCCGAAAGTTGTAGAGGTGTGTTTAAATCTGTGGATGTGCCATCATTGGGCTTTCCTATTGCAAGTATTACATAGGCATTATCTTCTATTGCTTGAAAGTTAAAGGAGAACTGACTTGTCTTAATGATTCCATAGCCCCAAGCAATATAAGCATATCCACTTTCTGGAGCATTCAAAGAAACAGGGGCTTCTGTGCTAAGTATAGTCCAGGTATATTGATAGGGAATAAGCCCAACTTCTGCTTCTGCAAGAAAAGGCACATCTAATGGTATCTTATCTGCAATACCCTTTAGAGTATTGGTTGTCACTGGAGCATTTGGAATTGTAGATTTGATGTCATCAACATAGAACTGCCATAAGTCTGGTGTTGATGTGTATATTGGAGTAGCAACAGGGTTAAATGAAGTGGTTGATTGAAAAATTGTTGGAGTTGGAATTTCAAATTCGACACCGCCGACGGTTACCTTTTTAGGCATTGCTCCTACAACAAAAACCAGAATCACCACAAGGATTGCGCCAATAGTAATTCCTAAGCCAAGTACAAAAACAAAATTTTTTATTTTTTCCATATGCTTCAGATTCTTGATCTTTTTGTGATGGCTCTGTGTGAAAGATGCAGGCTAACGGCCTGCGTTAGCCGCTGGTGGGCGGGCGTGGATTCGGCTGGGGAGCAGGAAAAAGCCCAAAGCCAGAAAAATGCCTGAAAACGCGGCAGAGTCCCACCAGTCGGCTGCACGCTTTGTTGGCACGCTTTTGACCTTAAGACTCGTTTGCATTTTGAACAGACTCGATATTTTCGGCTTTCTTGATTTGCTCATCTTGCCACTGTGCATAAGACTTTCCAGTATCCTTCACTTTCCAATGTTGTCTGCCATTTAGAGATGCGCCACCAACAATATTGGCGGCTGTGCTTGGGCTTTGAAACGGCACATTTTGAGCAAACACCCAATAGTCAGGATTGGGGCTATCTATAAGTTTGCCTTCTCTTTGAAGTTTCTCACGGATTTGGATATAAGAATCTGCAAGGCTGTTTGTATGGGCTTTTCGAGCAGTTGAGCCTTCAAAAACGATAAATTCGCCATTTACTTCTTGGGCTTCGGCGTTTGAACCAGCATAATTGAAATGAAAAACAGGTGATACAGAATCTGGGCTTTGAGAATCTTGGGCAATATTGATTTTTGGAAGCGGCACGGCAAATGTAAAACCTAAAACTGGCAATATCATTTGTATCTGTGCCAAAAAATATTCCATGTCCGCAATATCTGGTTCGGGCAAACTTGTAATTTCTGGATTTGTCCCATTGATGACTTGCGCCCGTTGTGCCTGACTTGCAATTTGAATTAACCGACTTTCCAAATATCTCCCGTGCGCTTTTGTCAAATTTTCATCTTTGCTGGTGATGATAATTGTTTTGCCCCAAAAATCTTTTGAAGAGTCGCTGTTGTGCTGAATCAGTCTTTTCCAAATATTATCGCTTTCGCCAATATAAACCATTTCTTGCGCTGGGTCTTTTGGGTTTTGTCCCGCCAATATATAAACGCCTGTTCGTTTGAGTTCGTCACGCTGGGCTAA
>JACAEP010000148.1 GCA_013388795.1 Chloroflexota bacterium
GCCGAAGGGATACTCATGCAGAAGGTCATGCAGCGCGCCGCGGCAGGGAATCTCAAATGGGTCTCGGCGCTCTTCCCGACCAACGCCTACGCCCAGGACGCGCGCATGAGCCTGCGCGAGTACGAGAACTTTGTCTATAACGCGTGTATGCCTGACCTGAATGACCCGATTGGCTACTGGCGCGGAGTGGAAGCAAAGCAAGCCAAAATTATTGACTGGCTCAAAGGCAAAAAGTTGGTTCACATTATAGGCAGGGACACCGACCTTCATCTCAGCATCGAGAACCGCCGATTTATGAATTCGTGCTGTAAACACAACATCCCCGATGGCGAAATCTACACTGCCCCAGTGGAAGAGAGCGTCAACGGGGTTGTTTCTTTTTCCTATCCCGCCATCTACAACGGACGTGAATTGGACGGCGTGCGCCTGTGGTTCGAGAATGGGCGCGTCGTCAAAGCCGAAGCGCAGCGCAACACGGACTTCCTGCTCGCCGCGTTAGACACGGACGCGGGCGCGCGTTATCTCGGCGAGTTCGCCATCGGTACCAACTACGGTATTGACCGCTTCACGGGGCAAATCCTGTTCGACGAAAAGATCGGCGGTAGTTTCCATCTCGCGCTTGGTAATTCCTATCCGCAAACGGGCGGAGTCAACAAGTCCGCGATTCACTGGGACTTGATCTGCGACCTGCGCTCTGGCGGAAGCATCACCGTGGATGATGAACTGCTGTATCAGAATGGAAAGTTTATGTTGGAGTGAAAATGTCAACCGCCGAAACCATAAAACAACAAATCCTAGACCGCTACGCCTCTCGCACGACGAAATCGTGCGTGTTGGATCAACAAGCAAAGACCTCCCTCCCTGGCGGAGATACGCGCTGGGCAACCTATCACCTGCCGTATCCCGTCTACATGCTTCGCGGTAAAGGCTGTACCCTCACCGATGTGGATGGAAACCGTTATCTTGATTTCCAAAACAACTACACATCCCTCGTGCATGGACACGCCCATCCCGCCATCACTGCCGCGATTCAGGAGCAAGCCGCGAAAAGCGTGGTCTATGGCGCGCCCGCCGAAGGTCAATTTCAACTGGCGGATTTAATTGCCAGCCGCCTGCCTGGCGTGGATCAACTGCGCTACACCAACTCAGGCACCGAAGCGACGATGATGGCGATCCGCGCCGCGCGCGCCTTCACGGGCAGACAAGTCATCCTCAAAATGGACGGCGGCTATCACGGCTCGCACGACATGGTGGAAGTCAACATCACACCCGACCTTAGCGGGGAACGTATGCCCATCGCCAAAGTGGAAGCGGATGGAGTCCCCGACTCGGTCTTGCAATCCACTGCGGTGGCGCGGTTCAACGACCTGGAAAGCGTCGAAGAGATTCTCAAAGCCAAAAGCGGACAAATCGCCGCCATCATCATCGAACCCGTGATGAACACGGCGGGCATGGTCGCGGCGGATGAAAGTTTTCTGCGCGGCTTGCGTGAACTGGCAAATCGTTACGATGTCCTGCTCATCTTCGATGAAGTCGTGACCATGCGCCTGCACGAAAACGGCTATCAGGGAAAAGTGAACGTGCTTCCCGACCTGACCGCGCTCGGAAAACTCATCGGCGGCGGATTGCCCATCGGCGCGTTCGGCGGACGAAAAGACATCATGAGTCTGTACGACCCCGCCCGCCCGAACGGATTCCATCACTCTGGCACGTTCAACGGCAACCCGCTGACGATGGCGGCGGGCATCGCTTCGGTCAATGCGCTGACTCCGCAAGCCATCGCGCACATCAACGCGCTCGGCGGAAAACTGCGCGAAGGCATGGAAGAAGCCTTTGCCGAAGCGGGCATTCACGGGCGCACGACAGGCGTCGGCTCGCTGGCGTATGTGCATTGGACGGCAGATGAAGTCACTTCCGCCGCCGACGTGATTCGATGGAAACAAAAAGCCGCCGAACTGCCGCGCCTCCTGCACATGGAATTGCTCAATAACGGAATCTTCTCCGCCAACCGCGGCATGTTCAACCTCTCCACGCCGATGAGCGAGAATGAAATTGATTCCGCGCTCGAAGCCTTTCGCGCTGCGCTGTTCACGCTCAAACCCTACACCGCCGAAAAAGCGCCGCATTTGATGATGTAAGAGCAAACTTGTACACGGATGACGCTGATTACACGGACAAACACGGATAAAACCAAATAGAAAAATCCGTGAGACTCCGTGCAATCCGTGAAATCCGTGTCCAAAAGGTTTTTCAGGAGCAACCATGCAAGCAGATTTACTGATTCAAAACGCACGAGTCGTTGACCCCTCGCAAGCCATTGACCGCGTGATGAACGTCGCCATCACGGACGGAAAGATCGCCGCGCTCGACGCGCCCGCCGCCACCGAAGCCAAACAAACCTACGACGCGTCGGGCAAACTCGTCTGCCCAGGCTTCATTGACATCCACGCGCACGTTTCGAGCGACATCGTCCCGCTTGCCGTCACACCCGACGAAGCGGGCGTCACTGCGGGCTGCACTGCCGTCAGCGACGCGGGAAGCGTGGGCTATCTCCACCTGCACCCCTTCCGCAAATTCGCCATCGCGCCCGCCCGCACCGATGTCTTTGTCTTCCTCAACGTCTCGCCCTTCGGCGAAGTCGTCCTGCCCGAAGTCGGTTTCGACATCGTGAACGAAGCGGAGTTCCTCAAAGTCATCGAAGCCAACCGCGACATCGTGAAAGGCATCAAACTGCGCGCCATCGGCGAACTCATCTACGCAACCAAAGTGGATGTGGTTGACCTTGCCGTGCGGATCGCGCGCAAAGCGGGACTGCCGCTGATGATCCATTTGGGGATGGGATTCAACGAACCGCTCACCGATGACGAAATCGCTTCGTTCATTACCCGTATGCTGGGTCGCTGCGAAAAGGGCGACATCCTCACCCATGCCTTTACCGACAAACCTGGCGGCGTGTTCCGTCTCGACGGGACGCCGATTGCAGGCTTGGAAGACGCGCTCGCCCGCGGCGTCTATCTCGATGCGGCGCCAGGGCGCGGACACATCAACTTCAATCTGGTTAAAGCCGCCCTCGCGCGTGGATTCGCCCCACAGGCGCTCGGCACGGACGTGGTCAGGCTTCCCGAAGAACAGCCGCACTTTTACAACGTCGCGGCGGTTGCCAGCAAATTCATGGCGCTGGGCATGTCCTTGAACGATGTCATCGCCGCCGCGACATGCAACCCCGCCAAAATGCTCGGCGAAGAAGAAAAGCGCGGGGGGCTCAAAATCGGCATGACCGCCGACTTGAGCATTCTCGGCTACCACGAAGGCGAGTTCCTGCTCCACGATGGGCGCGTGGGAAATGTCGTCCCTGCGAATATTTTTCTCTCGCCGCAGATGGTCGTCAAACGCGGGGAAATAATTCAGGTGCGCGAAAGCCATCGGGGTCACATCCCCACCAAAAGCACGATGGAAGCGTTGATGAAGAAATAGGAGAAAGCGATGAATCAATCATCCAAAGCCCAAAGCGAAAATATCTACCAGACCGTCTATCATCTCGAAGGAATGCGTCACCCTGTCGAAAATCCCGAAGCGCTGGATAAAGCCGCCGACGACATCGCCGCAAAAATGCGCGCGTATGGATTGAACGTGCGCGAGCAGGTTTTTCACATCGAAGGCTGGGCGCGCCCGTTCCGCAACATCGAAGGGAGCATTGGCGTGGTGGATGAGAAACCCGCCGCCGTGTTGACCGCCCACTACGACAGCGTCACCACCCCAGGCGCGAACGACAACGCGGCGGGCGTCGCGGTCATTCTCGAAGCGGGGCGGATTCTCGCGCAGATGGAGTGTCCGCCGCCTGTGTATGTTGTCGCGGTCAGTTTGGAAGAAAGCAGCAATCCGAATTTTTACACAAAAATCAAAGCGAGCGCGCGGCGGCATGGCGTTTGGGATGGGCAGGATCGTTACACAAGTTGGGCGTGCGCCAAAGCGGGCAAGGCGATACAAGATAAGTCAATTCAATTTTATTATGCGGGCAAGACTCAGGGCGACGGTTATCGTCAGGCGTTGAGTGAATTGGGCGATTCTGTCCCCGCCAATTTGCGCGCCCACATCGAAGAGATCGCCCCGCTCTTCGATAACGTGACCGCTGAATCTGCCATCGGTCTGCGTAGCCGCATTGGAAGCACGCGCTGGGTCAAGGAAGCCGTTGAGACGGGAAAGAAGATTGCCTTCAATATCAACGTGGATGAGCCTGGCGTCTTCCGCTACGAACCCAAAACGCAGGGACTTCTCGGCGGGATGGGTTTTGAGTCGTTCAGCAAGCAATACCGCACCGACCCGCAAAAGGAGATCGGCAATTTCTCCCTGCTGGTCACGCACCAGCCGTCGAGTCATCTCGGCGAAATTTACAGCCAGCATTGCGAAGCGGACGGAATCAACCTGCCCTATGCATGGATTGACGCGCCGCTGACCTATGAGCAAATCGTTGCCCACCAGCCGATGGGGCTGAACTCCGACCACGCCCCGTTCTGGCAGGCAGGCATTCCCGCGCTGTTCATATTCGACTCGTCCACCGCGCGCGACCCGTACATCCACACCCCCGCCGACACGATTGACCACATTGACTTCGACCGCCTCGCCGAAATCACCGACGCGCTGGTTGCCACCGTGATGGATGAGCGGGCTTATAAGATTGAGTAAGACCTGACAGGTTTCCACAGAGCCTTGATGGATCAGAACAATTTTCATTCACAGAACCTGAATCGACTCACGACACGATAAAACCTGTCAGGTCTTCAAGACAAGGATTTTCCAAAATGGACTTTGACCGCCTTGACCAACTCGCCGACCGCATGGCGAACTACTCGCTGAAATTGAAGAAGGGCGAACGCTGTCTCATCGCGGCGGGACACAGCGCCTACCCGCTGGTGAAAGCCTTCGCGGAAGAATGTCTCAAAGTCGGCGCGGTTCCCATCACCTACTTCATGGACGAAGAAATGACGCGCCTCTTTCTCGCCTCGCTGCCGCAGGATGACGACCAAGCCCTGACCGAATCCATCGCCACCTTCGTTGACCCCATCCACCGCATGATTGACGGCGTCGAAGCGGTGGCGGTCATCCGCTCGAAGGAAACGGACTCGCCCTACGCGGGCGCGACGAGCAAAACGCTGATGGCATATCAGAATCAATTCGGGCAA
>JACAEP010000201.1 GCA_013388795.1 Chloroflexota bacterium
GGATGATGAATTCCGCGTCGTCATTGTTGGAGACTCGTCCGTGTGGGGCACATTGCTCAAGCCAGAAGAGACGTTAGCAGGACAACTCAACGCGGATAATCTCAACGCCTGCGGAAAAACTGTCCGCGCCTATAACTTGGGATACCCGACCATCTCTCTCACCAAAGATGTCATGCTTCTCTCGTATGCTAGGCAATACGACCCCGACCTCGTCATCTTGATGACCACGCTCGACGCGTTCCCGCTGGAAAAGCAAACGTCCACGCCGCTGGTGGCTAACAATGAAGAAAAGGTTCGGGAACTGGCGACCAGCTACGGATTAAGAGTCGAGGCGGATGATTCCAATTTCGAAGTCAAAAATTTCTGGCAGAAAACGTTCGTGGGCGACCGTCGCGCATGGGCGGACTTTTTCCGCTTGCAGATCTATGGTGTGATGTGGTCTGCCACGGGCATTGACCAGTTCTACCCCGCTGAGTATGAAAAAGCGCAAACCGATTTCGAAGCGGACGAAAGTTATCATGACCTGACCGCGCCGTTAAGTGAAGATGACCTTGCCATCAACGCGTTGGAGACGGGTTTTCAAGTGGTGGGCGAAACACCCATGCTGCTCGTAAATGAGCCGATGTTAATAAGTTCGGGCGCGAACAGCGACATCCGCTATAATTTTTTCTACCCGCGTTGGACGTATGATGAGTACCGCAAGATCATGTATGCGTTGAGCGAGCGCAATGGTTGGACGTATGTGGATTTGTGGGACAGCGTGCCCGCAAATGAATTCACCAACAGCGCCATCCATCTCACCCCTGTGGGAGAGAATATGCTGGCAGAAAATCTCGCGCCGTATATTCTCGAAAATTGTAAATAATCAATTCCGTCATTGCGAGGGCGATGCTCTCTCGCCCGAAGCAATCTTATGACTGTGCTTGAGATTGCTTCGCCGCAAAGAACAAGAGCGCGGCTCGCAATGACGTAGTAATAGGAGATCAATGAAAGTACGACAACTTTTTCTTTTATCTATCATGCTGCTTGCCTCATGCACCGCAGCCCCAACAGCAACTTCCCAACCAGAAGACCAACCCACTTCCACGCCTGAAGCGATTGAAACCAAATCAGCCATAGTTGCCACCGAAGAATCCGCGCCGACTCCGCGCCCTACACTCGCACCCGATGAGTGGATGACCCTGCCTATTGTCCCTGAAGTGACCGATACCGCCCGAGAAATTTATGCACGTGGACAAGAACTTGGGCGTGACCCAACACACTTCTCCAAAGTGGGCGATTGCCAAACCAACACCGGTTTCTATCTCGTGGACTTTGATAATGAAGGCGCGTATAGCCTCGGTGAGTATGCTTACCTGCAAGAGACGATCGATTATTACGAAGGCTCGTTCTCGCGCACGAGTTTAGCCATGCGTGATGGATATAACGTCGCTGCCATCCTGACTCCGCTGCGGGCTGACCCGAAGCAATGCGAGAAGAATGAAAACCCGATTGCATGCGAGTTTCGTTTGCATAACCCTAGCATTGCCATCATCAGCCTTGAGACCAACTTTAACGGACGCCCCGCCGATGACTACGGCAAATACATGCGCCAGATCATTGAGTATTCCATTGAGCAGGGTGTCGTACCGATCCTTGCCACAAAGGGCGACAACCTCGAAGGCGACCATAGCATTAACGCCGAAATCGCTGAAATTGCCGTAGAATACGATATTCCATTGTGGAACCTGTGGGCGGCGCTTCAGCCGTTACCCAATCAAGGTCACGAAACTGTTCTGAACGATGGCTTCCATCTTTCGTTCTCGCGCAATTTCTTCGATAAGCCCAAGAACATGCTCAGCGGCTGGCCCTGGCGCAACCTCACCGCCTTGCAGGCGTTGGACTCTGTGAGACGAGGATTGCAAAAGCAATAAAATCTTAACCACAGATAGACACAGATAAATTGGATTTTACAGATCAAACATCTTTGTTCATCGGCGTTCATCTGTGGTGAAATATTCAAAAGGAATCAACTTATGACTACTGAAATCATTACCCCGATTGCAAAATTCATTGCCGAAAAAATTCTCAAGCAGCCGAGCAAAGTTATCTCTGCCGACGAAGCTCTCATTTCCAGCGGATTGATCGACTCGTTCAGCCTGATGGATTTGGCTCTCTTCATCGAAGATACCTTCGGTGTCCGCGTGGAAGATACCGAATTGAATGCAGAGACGTTTGATACTCTCAATCAATTGGCTGCACTAATTTCCTCCCGCAAGTAATTCATTAACCGCAAAGAGCGCGAAGGACGCTAAGATTTAAAAGGTTTTCTTTGCGCTCTTCGCGTGCTTAGCGGTAAAAAATAATGACCACTCTCCCCAACCTCCTCCAATGCTCCTATCAGGAAGTCCCAGACAAGACCAGCATCATCCTGCAACATGCTGGTCAAGCGGATAAGCCTCTCACCTACCGCGATCTGATTCGTGGCGCGAATCGTTTTGCATTAACCTATGCCCGCGAAGGAATCAAACCTGGCGAAGTGGTTATTCTGATTCTCCAACATGGCGAGGACTTGGTCTATGCCTTCTGGGGAGCCACCCTGCACGGTGCGATTCCCTCCATCATGCCGTTTCTCACCGAGAAACTCGCGCCTGAAAAATACCGCGCCGACCTCGCTTCGCTGATCTCCATCACCAAGCCGACCACCATCGTCACCTACCCTGAGTTTGAAGCCGAAGTCCGCGGCGCATTGATTGAAGGCGATTCGGTCAAGCATTTGATTCTTGCGAATCAAATCGAAGCCGAGAGCGAACCCAATTTTGAAACCTTGCATGGTTTCAAATCATCACCCGAAGATATTGCTGTGTTGCAACATTCCTCCGGCACGACTGGTTTGCAAAAGGGTGTGGCGCTTTCGCATCGCGCTGTGCTCAACCAACTCAACGCTTATAGCCAAACCCTGCGCATTGACCCCGCGCAAGATGTCATCGTTTCGTGGCTGCCGCTTTATCACGACATGGGCTTCATCGCCTGCTTCCTCATGCCCGTGTTGCTGCGCATTCCGCTTGTCAACATGTCGCCCTTCGATTGGGTGCGCGCGCCGTATAAACTGCATCAAGCCGTTGCGCAATACAAAGGCACGCTGACATGGCTGCCAAATTTCGCATACAACTTTTGTGCCCATAAAATTCGCGAGCGCAATCTTGAAGGTGTTGACCTCTCATCATGGCGCGCCATTATCAACTGCTCCGAGCCGGTGCATGTGGAGAGCCATGACCTCTTCCACGAAAAATTTGCGGCGTATGGATTGAAGAAGTCCGCGCTGCAAACTTGCTATGCCATGGCAGAGAACGTTTTTGCCGTGACTCAAAGTCCGCTGGATGGAAGTCCTGCCGTGGATGTGATCGACCGTGAGACCTTCATGACGCAGCGCCTCGCCGCCCCGCCCAAGCCTGACCAGTCCTCCATGCAGATGAC
>JACAEP010000238.1 GCA_013388795.1 Chloroflexota bacterium
ATCATGAAGTATATCGAGCAGCAAAATATCGAACCTCCCGATGGTGACTTCAAGATCAATGGCGAACTTTAGTCGGCTTGCAGCCGATCCCGAAACCTACCGCCTTTAGGCGGTAGTAGTTTAGTTCTTTCGTGCTGAGATCTTGGCGCTGAATACGGTCTTGTATAACTCGTCTTGTGAATATTGCTTGAGCTCGAGAGTATTCTTTAGGTCGCCGATCACATCGTCGATCATGGCTTTGTCGAAGTAAACAGGTTTGATCTCGATATCGGTCAGCCCGGCAGTTTCCATCATGGACTTGTATTCATTTACATCCAACGCACCGGCAATGCAGCCTGCCCAAGCGCTCAGGCTTTTCTTTATTTCTGCCGGCAGGGGTCCATCTGTGACGATATCGGATACTGCGAGTTTTGCTCCAGGCTTGAGCACACGCTCGATCTCAGAAAAGACTTTGCTTTTATCAGGCGCAAGGTTGATGACGCAGTTTGAGATGACGACGTCGATGCTATTGTTCTCAACGGGCAGATTTTCGAGATACCCCTGACGGAATTCTACATTGGATGCATTGACGCGCTTCGCATTCGCCTGGGCACGTTCGATCATCTCGGGAGTCATGTCTACGCCGATGACGCTTCCTTCGGGACCGACTTTCTGGGCAGCCAATAGACAGTCGAGTCCTGCGCCGGAGCCGAGGTCAAGGACGGTTTCGCCAGGTTGGAGAGATGCGAGTGTGATGGGGTCGCCGCAACCATAACTGGTGTTGGAGACGTCGCTGGGAACAGTGGCAAGCAAATCTACAGGGTAGAGACTGCTTTCGGTGGAGCAGCAGTCTGAAGGTCCGCAGCAAGAGGCGCTGCTCTTGATCCGCTCGGCATAATGTTCGCGGACGGCTTCGTGAATGGGGGTATTTGTGGTCATATTGTCTCCTTGTATAGAAATTTGTCTATGTATTGAGCCAAAAAAAAACGGGACTCCGCCTAGGATGGAATCCCGCGATTACCGTTGAAGGGTTTCTTTGATGGTAAGCGTGGTTTCGGATTCGGGCGCGAACGTGAGCATGATCTGACCGCAGCAAATGGCGATGCGCTCCTGGTTGAGGGTGTAAAAAGTTTGCTTGCCTTCTTCGCGGATGTCCACCAGCCCGGCGTCGCGCAGGATGGCGAGGTGATGCGAAATGGTCGGCTGGGAGTAGCCTATCTTCTCGACGATATCGTTGACGGAGAGTTCGCAGCAACAGCACGCGCTCATGATCCTTTGACGCGTTTCATCGGCGATGGCTTTGGCGAAGAAGACGGGGTCGAATTTCATGCGGTTATTATATAGAAGTTTGTCTATTTGTCAAGATCAAAAGACGACCGCGGACGACAGACCGCTGTCCATCGTCTGCGGTCGGCGGTCTTGTTTTATTTGCCTGTCAATTCGCCCAAACGGTCAATGTATTCGTTGAGCATGGCAAAGGCATCTTCGATAGGTTGAGTGGAGGTCATATCAATGCCAGCGGTTTTGTACACATCCATGGGCGGCATGGATGAACCCGCCTTGAGGAAGTTGATGTGATCCTGCGCCGCGCCGGGAACACCGTCTAATACGCGTTTGGCGATGGCGTGTGCGGCAGAGATGCCTATGGCATATTGGCAGGAGTAATAGTCAATGTAAAGGTGGGTGGTGAAAGTGCCCCAGGTGATGCCGACGCGGTCGCGGTCCACGTTCATTTCGCCGCCGTAGCCTTCGCTGAAGAGGTCTGCCATCAGGTTGTTCATATAGTCGGCGGTGAGAGGCTGTCCCTTTTCGACGCGCTGGTGCGTTTCCAGTTCGAAGCGGGCGAGGGTCGGCATGATGAAGAAGTAGCGGTGGAAGTTACCCATGGCTTCCTCGAGCAGGGCGATCTGAAAGGATTTATCCTGTTTGGTTTTGAGCAGGTGGGCGCGGGTCATGGCTTGATTGAAGTTTGAGGCGGTTTCGGCGATGATGGATGGATAGAGATAGTACATCATCGGTTGGGCGCGGCTGGCGTAGTAGGCATGAATGGAGTGACCGAGTTCGTGCGAGAGCGTGCTCATCGAGCCGACATCGTCTGTGTAGCTCATCATAATGAAGGGATGCGTGTCGCTTGGCACGCGGGTCGAGAAGGCGCCCTCGCGTTTTCCAGCGTTGGGAGCCCAATCCACCCAGCGGTCTTTGAGGCAGCCTTTGCGCATGGTATTGACGTATTCATCTCCCATGGGCGCGAGTCCTTCACAGATCCACTCCACGGCGGTTTCAAACGGGACTTTGTGTTTCTTGGTGGTGAGCGGCGCCCAAATGTCATAGGGGTGCAGGGTCTTCACGCCCAACGCCTTGCGGCGAATGCGCCAATATTTGTGCCACATGGGCAGGTTCTTCTGAAAGATGTTGAGCAGGTTGTGGAACATCTCCATGGGCACATTACCGTTGAAGAGTGTCGCTTCAAGTGATGAGTTGAATTTGCGCGCCTTCATGTTGAAGACGTTGGATTTGATGGACGCAGCGAGATTACCCGCTAGTGTGTTCTTGAATTCAAGATACTTGTCGTTGTAGTTCTCCCACGCAGTCTGACGGGCTTTGCGGTCTGGCGAGTGCATCAGGGCGTTCTTTGTACTTTGGGTGAGTTCGAGTTTTTTGCCTTTGCTGTCTTTGGCGGGCTTGAACTTGAAATCGGCATTGGCAATTGCGCCTGCGGTCGTGCGCACGGCTTGAAATGGATCGCGCAACATGCCGAGCAATTCTTCCACTTCGGCGCTGCGGACGTGCGCCTGCTTGCGAAATAGGTCTGTGAAGAAGAAGTCGTACAGTTTCATGCGCGGGTCGCTGTCCACCCATCCGCGTAGTTTGGCTTCACCGATGGCGAGCAGTTCCGGTTCCAGGTAAGAGACGGCGGCTCCAACTTGCGCGAGCGCCGACATGGCTTTGCCGTTCATCGCTGCGCCGAGTTCATCGTTTGCGTCCACCGCGTTGGACATGTTGGCGTACACGCGGATCTTCGAGGCTTGTTGGTCGAGCAGGTCCATGGCTTGCATGGCTTCGAGGAAGGTGTCAACGTTGTCGCCGAGATGCCCCTGATACTTTTTGATGCTGGGCAGGCTTTCAAGCAAATTCCTGACTGCGTCATCGAACGCTTCGGGCGTGGCAAAGAGGCTTTCGGCATTCCAGGTTTGATGTTTTTTGACTTTTTTGCGAGGGATGGGATGAGTCATGATATCTTCCTTAGTATCAAAAATTTACGTTCTTACTGTTTTGCAATCAGGATGCTCGCAGGCTGGGATGTGGAAACTCCGCCACCCGCGGCGGTGGCGCTGCTTTGAATGACGGCGGCGTTCATATCTTGCTGGGTGGTTGTGTAATTTCCTGTGCAGGTCACTGTTGCGTTTGGTTCCAAGGTTGTATCTGCGGGGCCGCAATTGATTGGCGTGGAACCCAGCAAAGTTTCAGTGACAGTGAACTGGGCGGGGCCTAGTGTGGCGCTGCCAGCGTTCTTGACCACATAGATCAGTGAAATGGTTTGGCCTGCCTGATTGTATGTATTAGGATTTGCCGTCACGCTGAGTGTGAGAGAGGAGGTGGTTTTCGAGATGATGGCGGAGGCGGGGGCGGAGGTTGGCGCACCGCTGCCAGACGCAGTGGCTTTGCTGGTGATGCTGGCGGCATTCAGGTCTGCTTGAGAGATCGTGTAATTTGCAGAGCAAGTTACTGTGGCGCCCGGAACCAGGGTGGCGCTGGCGGGGCCGCAATTAAGCGCCGCATTGTTGTTGATCAATATCTCCGATATAGTAAACTGGGTGGGGCCGAGCGTCGTTGTGCCGTTGTTTTTGATGACGTAATTGAGGGTAATGATTTGTTGAGCCTGGCTGTATGTGGATGGGCTGGCGCTTACGCTGAGGGAGAGAACACTTTGTGCGGGTGAAGTTGTCGAAGTGGGCGCAGCCCCAGGTACGGTGGCGGTGGGGTAATTCAGGCCCTGTGTGTAGAGCGGAACTTTGACCGTCTTGCCAGTGGTCAGCGTGTTTGCATTGACGTATTGCAGAAAACCCATATCCACATTGTATTTTTGCGCAATGGAAACCCAGGTATCGCCTGATTGAACAGTGTGCAGCGCAACGCACAACTCCGGCGGGGCGTGGACCGTCCCTTTGCTGCCAGCGTTGGGGATGTTGACAACCATGCCTGCTTTGAGGTCGGAATTTACTCCCAGTTGCGGGTTGGCGGACACGGTTTGAACAGGATCTGTGCCATAGCAGCGGGCAAGCTGCCACAGCCATTCCCCCTCGCGAACTGTATGTTGTCTCATGCTGTTGGAGATAACGGTTGGGGTGACGGCGCTTTTGGTGATCGTGACCGCCACAGGTTGAGAGGGATTCGCGCCTCCGCCGGATGCTGTGGCATTGGTGACAACCGAAGCGGCGTTCATATCAGCGGCGGTGACTGTATAGGTGGCAGTACAACTCAGGGTTGCGCCAGAGGCGAGGGTTACATTGGCATTCCCGCAATTGAAAGCGGTGTTGTTATTGATTCCCGAATCTGTCACCGTGAATTGAGCCGGGCCCAGAGATGTTGTTCCGCTGTTCTTGATGGTGTAGGTAAAGGTGATTTGCTGTCCGGCGGAAGAATAGGCTGTGGGATTGGCGGTTTTGCTGAGCGTCAAGGCTCGCGCTGGCACGGTGGGAACGGTCGTGGTGACCGTATTTGATTTGACCCCATATACATTGGCGGTTGCGGTATTTGTGAGCGAGCCGCGATCGATATCTGCCTGCGTCAGAATGTAATCGCCGGTGCATTCGAGCGTCTCCCCGGCATCGAAGCGGTCATCCCCATTGCCGGCGCTATTGATGGGCGGGCACGTTGCAGTGATACCAGAGATCGTGATGTTCGAAGGCGTGCCGTCGTTCAAGTCATTTTTTGTTATTTTGATGATGTACTTGAAGCGGACGATCTGGCCGGCAGTATTGTAAACGGCGGCCGTGTCGTATTGAACAGTCAGTTCGACACTAACCTGCCCCGTGTGATCAAGCGTGGCAGTTGCCTGCAGCGACATGGGAGCGGCCTCGGTTGCCGGGCTGAATGAAAAACAGGCCGCCAGGAACGCGCCTGCGATGACAAACAGGATGGTTGTGCGAGAACGGATTTTCATTTCCACTTCCTTTCGCGTACGGGGTATCTGCCTGCCGAGGCTGCCTATTTGTTGCGGGCTTTATTATATAGTAGCTGGTTTGGAATTGCCCCGCAAATGAGGCGGAACGGAACCAAAAAATCAACGGGCAAGGCTTTGCTTTTTAAGCCCCACGCCTTTGGCAATCATTGCATCCACCATGCGTTTGGGCAAACTGGACATGATCCAGCTCATAAACGGGTTGGGGTTGACGGCGTAGCGCACACGCGGGTGTTTTGCAGTCAACGCTTTGAGCGCCACTTTGGCCACGGTTTGGGCGGGCAGTCCGTTCTGTCCATTGCGAATCGCATATTTCTGGAATTTCATTCCCGGCGCATAAAACTCGGTTTCCTTGTATTGATCCAGATCGGCGTGTTCGGCTTTTTCCCAAATGGGCGTTGCAATTGGACCCGGCGCAACGATGATCACGTCAATACCGTGCAGGATCATCTCGCGGCGCAAGGATTCAGACATACCTTCCAGGGCGTGTTTTGAGGCGGCATATGCGCCTAAAAATGGGCTGCCATTCCTGCCCGAAATCGAACTGATATTGACAATGCGGCCTGGCTTCCCTTTCAGCGCCTGCTCTGCACCCAGCAGCGGCACAAACGCCTGTATCACGATCAATTGTCCAGTGAGATTGATCTCGATTTGTTTCCGAAAATCCTCAATCGGGATGTAGAGCATCGGCGCAGGCACCGCGACCCCGGCGTTGTTCACCAACCCAAACAGGGTCTGCCCTTGAAGCGCTTCACGCACCTGATTTGCGGCTGCACGAACGGCGGGCTCGTCCGTCACGTCGAAGAGCAGGGGAACAAACGCCTCGCCCAACTCCGCCCGGAGTTGATCGGCATCTAATTGCCTTCTTACGCTCCCAAATACGCGATAGCCTCTCTCTGTTAGTATCTGCGTAGTGGCTTTGCCAATCCCTGTGGATACGCCTGTGACAACAATACTTTCCATGTCAGAACTCCGTGTTTATGGAATGATGCGGACCTTGCGCGTCTGTTTCTTTAATCCACCGTCAGCGTTTTCGACAAATTCCTCGGAAAATCGGGGTCGAAGCCGCGCATTACGCTCATCTGATACGAAAGCAATTGCAACGGCAAGACTCCCAACAACGCCGAAATCTGCGGGTCTGATTTTGGAAGCACGATCAGGGCGTCGCAGTTGGCGCGCAGGCGGGCGTCTTCTTCGGCGATGACGATTGTCCTCGCGCCGCGGACCTTCACCTCGTTGAGTCCGCTGATGATGAGCGGGGTTGCGCTGCCATCTGACACGAAAATAATCGGGAAGCCCTTGCTAACCGCGGAGAGCGGTCCGTGTTTGAACTCGGTGGAGAGCATCCCTTCGCAATGGGCGTAGGTAATCTCCTTCAACTTCAACGCGCCTTCGAG
>JACAEP010000239.1 GCA_013388795.1 Chloroflexota bacterium
ACATTCGTGCGGTACTTCTCTTTGGTCAGCCCAAGTTTCTCGTCAATCTTCACGATGACTGCGCCGCCATTCGGGCGTTCATCATCGGCGATATTTTTGGCGATTAACTCTTCAACGATGGACTTCGAAGGCTCATCAACTTCACTTTCATAGAACCACACATCCATGTTTACATCGAGCATGCGCAGCGCTTCGCGCAGTTCTTCCAAACTCCACTCGCGGGTCACGCGCCAGAGTTCGCGCACGTATTCATCACCCGCGTCCCACTTGCGATACATCTCGCGTCGTTCGGCTTCGTAGGCTTCGCGCTGGGCGGTCTGTTCGGGTGTTTCATTCTCTTTCTTTTCCAACAACTGATTGGCTTCCACGTACAACTTCAAGAGCCACTGCCCGCGCTCATGGATGCCCGCAGGTTCCTGTCCCTTGTACAGTTTGTCGTAGATCCACATCACCGTAATGACACCAAGCCCAAGATCGCCTGGGTATGAAGCGCGGATGGTTTTGTATCCCGCAAATTCCATCAGCCTCGCCAGTACTTCACCCAGAATCGTGTTGCGGGCATGCCCAATGTGGAAGGAATGATGCGTGTTCGGCTGGGCATACTCAACCATGACCGTCTCGGATTTCCCTTCACCGCGGCCGAAGTCCGCGCCTTGGTTTAGGACTTCATCCACAACGCGACGCGCATAATCAGATGTCTTGAAGTAGACGTTGAGATAACCTTTCACTGCTTCGATGTGACTGATCCCATCCACGCTTCCTAATTGCGCCTTGACCTGCTCGGCGATTTCTTGAGCCTTTTGCGGCACCGGAGTCTTTGTCCCCTTGCCGAGTTTCGCTTCGTTGGCAGCGGTCTGGAAGAATGAAGTTGCAAAACCCCATTCGCCTGAGAAGGGGATGGGCTGCCATTTCAATTCTGCCAGGGCAATGTCATTTGCGGCACAGTATTCTTTGATCTTGTTTTCGATGAGTTGTTGTTCTTTTTGAAACATGGGCGAAGGCATCCTGTAGATAGATGTTCTTATTATATCTTTTGTGGGGCGCGCTTTAAGCGTGACCTACAAGTAGTTTTCTCAAAGCGGCTGGCGGATTTTTTTATCGCTCAATGACTTGTTCAACACATTCTTCAGCAGTCAGTTTGGACGTGTCCAATTCGAGGTCGTATTGGGTGTATTTGTGAATGACCTCGTATTGCAACTTGGCTTGACCCAGCGTGCGGTCTTTGCGGTCTTTCTCACGTTGCTCCAATACTTCCAGCGGACAGCGCAAGCCGATGAGGTAGGCATTTGTTTCTGCAAAGAGCGCGGCGCATTCTTCCACCCAGGCTCTTTCGACGAAGACATGGTCGGCGAGGATGTTGTTTCCGCGCGAAGCGGCAGCGGCAATGGCGTGGTACATGCCCGAGAACAGCGACCAGCCCACAGGTCCAGAATGAACCGCTTTTCCGAGCACGTCATCCCAAAGCGGACGGTCAAGGTATCGCCCCGGCAGCATCCAGATGAACTTGTCGAGTCCCATATCTAGAAACGGCTCGGGCAGTTTCTTCTGCAAAAGTTTGAGCAGGGAGGTTTTGCCGGAGGATGATGTGCCGTTTATGAAAATGATGGTGGGCATAAAGTACCCGAATGGTAAAACAAAAACGGGAGTCTTGCGACTCCCGCTGCTGTTCGAGCGCTTTTCTTACGCGCTCTTTTTAGTCAACGCTGCAAGGGCTTTCATCAGACGGCTCTTGCGGCGCGCGACGGTGTTCTTGTGCATCACACCCTTTTCGACCGCTTTGTCCAGGGTGCTGATAGCGAGCATCACAGCCTGTTTGGTCTCGGGGGTGTCGCTGGTGAGAACTTTGCGCGCAGCGTTATCGGCAGTGCGGGCGGCGCCACGGATGTTGCGATTACGCAGGCGGCGCTTCTCGTTCTGACGATTGCGTTTGATTTGAGATTGAATGTTAGCCAAGGCCTTCCTCCAAAAATTCCAGTCTTCTTTACGACGGCGACATATTCTACATGGCAGAAGCGTATTTGTCCAGTAAATTGAAAAGAAAACTGCAGGCAATTTGCCTGCAGTTTTGAGGGCTATGGGGTGTTGGTTGGAATAGCGTTGATTGGTGTAAAGGTGGCTGTTGGCAAGAAGGTGCCCGGTCCCGGTGTGATTGGCGTGCTGGTGGGCGGGCGGGTGGCGGTTGGCGTGACGACATTCACAGGGATTTGCAGGGTCTGACCAACAAAGAGCGCGTTTGGATTGTCCAGATTATTTTCTTCGATGATCGCTTCAATCGAGCTATTGAACAGGCTGGCAATGGCGCCTAGTGAGTCGCCAGCTTGGACTGTATAGGGAACTAATGTGCCGGGGCGTAAATCTGGCGGAATAGGCGTGGCAGTGGGCAGCTGCATATCGGGGTTGGGCAGCAGAATCACCTGCCCGGGGATTACAATCTGTGTCGTTGGGTCAATACCAACGCCGGTTTCAGCATTGTATGGATTAAGCAGCAAAATAAGCGGAATCGCATCTTCGCCTAAGGCAAATTTTTCCGCAATTAAAGCAAGGTAATCGCCATCTTGCACCGTGTATGTGAAGGGCGCCGAGAAAGTGGCTGTGGGTGTGATGGTGGGCGTTTCGGTGGGAGAAGCCGTCAGCGTGGGTGTATTCGTGTTGGTTGGCGTAAACGTCAACGTGGAAGTGGGGGTTTCCGTGGCCAGCATCAGGTTGATCGGTTTTCCGGGCAGGGTCATCCAGTAGATCAATACCGCAAGCCCCCCCAGCAGAAGCACACCTGCAGCAATCAATATGCCGTTTTGCCGGTTACGGTTGCGTCTGCGGAAGGAACCGATTGTTCCACTAGGAGAGGATGAGGGAGGGAAGTTTGTCATGCAGTCATTCCTTTTTGCATTTCAGTCTTTATATGTTTCCATCCAATGACAATGCAAAATAATTCTACCTGAAAAAAGAGAATTGCGTAAACAAGTGGAAAAACCGACAAGTAGATAGAAGAGAATTAATTGCCTGCTTGCCTACTTTATTACCTGCTCAGATGCTCTTTCAAATACTTCCCTGTGTAAGATCCCTTGACCTTCATCACCTGTTCCGGTGTGCCTTCGGCAATGAGTTCCCCGCCGCGGTCGCCGCCTTCGGGACCGAGGTCTATGATCCAGTCGGCAACTTTGATGATGTCGAGAT
>JACAEP010000252.1 GCA_013388795.1 Chloroflexota bacterium
CCTCGGCGAGCAGATCGGCATTGGCCATGACGCGCACGATCTGGCTGGTCTCGCCGGGAGCGAAGGTGTCCAGCAAGGCGTTGGCGATAATGAAGCCGTCGTTTGTGCCCAGTTTGCGGGCAGCATGGCGCAGGTCGAGGACGAAGACGGCGTTTTCGCCCAGCACGGTCGCGCCCTGCTCGTTGATTTCGAGAGCAGTGTCTTTGTTCAGGCCGATGGCCAGCAGGTCGGGATGGTTGTAGGCGAGGGAGAAGAGCCGCCCAAAGCGCAGGTCGGCGAGCAGTTGCGGTTCGACAGTGATATTCAGATAGCCGACACCGGGCTGGATGGTGGTGCGTCCCTGCCAGAAGGAGCGCTGCACGGCGATTTCTTCCTGCTCGGAGTCATCGGGGGTGGGACCATGTGCGGAGTAATAGGCACCAAAGAGCGGGGCGGCGGCGTTATCTGCCAGGATGGGCTTGCCCGCCCGCCAGGGTTCTTCCAGCCAGGCAGGAGGCTTCATCTTCGAGGCGTCTTTGCCGGCGATGACGAAAGCGGCAGCGTCCGACGGCAGCGGGGGATAGTTGCCCTGTTCGTCAGGGACGAGGACGGAGGCGTGCGCGCCCAGGTTGTTGAGGGCATCGGCATATTTTTTGGCGAAGCGTTCGTTGGCGCTGATCGAAGCGCCGCCCTCGGCAATAACCACGATGTTCGCGCCCGCGCCGCCGGCCACCTCCACAAAGCGCTTCAAGATGGGACTGTCCTTCAGCGTTTCGCTCAGGTCGCCAGCCAGGAAGAGCGTGCCGGCCCCCGGCGGAGTGCGCAGCACCTCGAAATCGCGCTCGATGCGGGCGGGAGCGGCGGCCAGGGAGAAGGAGCGCGTCTTCAGGTCGTAGGTCACATCGCCGGGCGACATCAGGTGAAGCAGAACGTTGCGCAGGCTGAGCAGCGGGGGGCGGTCGGGCGAGAAGGTGACGTAGCGCGCCGAATCGGCGGCGTGATAGGTCTCGGCATCGAGAATGGTGACGGTGTAGAGTCCGAAGACATCGCGCAGGACTTCGTCATCCACCACTACCCCGGTATAGGCATCAATGCCCACGCCGAGGTGGGGCAAACCGGGCTGGGTGATGACCGTGAGCAGGCGTCCCATGCGGGCGCGCTGGTAAAAATGCTGGTCTATCACGGCGCTGCGGAGACCAAAGTCGAAGCCGCGCTGGGTTTCAGAATTCGACAAGCGGGTGGAACCGAAGAAGAGTCCGCCCTCGTTGCTGTAATTGGTCTGCAGGGAGACGATCATCGCCCGCGAGAGCATGGCGGCCCCGGCGCTGGTGCCGGCCACGATGGCGCCGGCGGCGTGCAGTTGGTTGATGCGCTCCTCAACGGGCGTGCCGAGGATGGCACCCATGCCGATTTCCTGGTCGCCGCCGAGGATGTAAATCATGGCTACGTCGTCGGTGAAGTAAGCCAGGTTTTCGGGCTTGCTGGCGTCTTCGCGGGTGAAGATGGGAAGGAGTTCCACCTTACAGGTCAAGGAGGAGCCGGGCGGCAAGTTGCGCTGACAGGCGCCTTCCACTTGCAGGCGCCGCTCGCCGCCGTCTTTCATGTTTTGCTGGAATTCTGCCTGCGTGATGGAGTTGGGGTTGGTGGCGTAGGTGGAAGCCAGGACGAGGATATGCACCGTCTCGCCGCGGGCGTTGGCGATGGCGTGCTGGGCGAGGGCGTTATAGGTATCGGTGTAGCCGCCGCCGACGGGCAGAAGCAGGCCGGGGCGTGTTTGAGCAGAGGCGGGGGCGGCGAGGGTCAGAAAGAGAAGGAGAAGGAGAAGGAGAAGGAGGAGAGAGGTGAAGTGGCGCATGGCAAAGTCACTGGATCGAGCGCGGGTCGAGGGCGTCGCGCAAACCGTCGCCAAGGTAGTTGATGGCGATGACGACGACGAAGATCATCAAGCCGGGGAAGATGGCCGTCCAGGGGGCGGTGGTCATCTGGTTTTGGGTATTGGAAAGCATGTTGCCCCATGTGGGAGTGGGCAGTTGCACGCCGAAGCCGAGGTAAGAAAGGCCGCTTTCGCTGATGATAGCGTCTGCCAGTCCGAGCGTGGCAGAGACGATGATAGGGCTGGCGATGTTGGGAAAGATGCGGCGTAGGAGGACGTGTAAGTCGGAGGCACCCAGGGCGCGGGAGGCGAGTACAAATTCGTACTCGCGCATTTCCAGAGTGGAGGCGCGCACCAGACGGGCAGTGCCCATCCACGAGAGCGCGCCGATGACCGCGGCAATCGGCAGGAAGGAACCGGGTTTCAGCCAGGGCAGGTCGAGCGTGCGCAGGAACATGCCCAGGGCGATGAGAATGAACAGGCGCGGTGTGGAGAGGAAGATTTCGGTAATGCGCATCAGCATGGCGTCTAGCCATCCGCCATAATACCCGCTAATTAGCCCGATGAGAGAACCTAAACCGATGGAAACCGCCATTGCCACGAAACCGACGCTGAAGGAAATCCGCCCGCCGTAGAGGACGCGCGCCCATAGATCGCGCCCCAGGTCGTCGGTGCCCATCCAGTGTTCGGCAGAGGGCGGCTGGAAGCGCTGGCGCAAGTTTTGCGTCATGGGATCGTGGCGAGAGAAGAGGGGCGCAAAGGCGACCAAGACAGCAATGAGCAGGGTAATAAAGCCGCCCACCAGCGCCATGCGGTGTTTGCGGAAGCGCCGCCAGAAGAACAGGAACAGGGAGGGGGATTCGGCAGGAGTGGTCATGGTCACGAGAGGCGAATGCGCGGGTCGAGCCAGGCGTAGAGGAAATCCACCAGCAGACTGGAAAGGATGATGAGGACGGCCTCAATCATCAGAATCGCCATGACGAGGGGATAATCGGTCTTCAGCGCGGCGGAAAAGTACAACCGACCGACGCCAGGCCAGGCGAAGATGGTCTCAGTGAAGAGCGCTCCGCCGAAGAGCGAGGGCAGGTCGAGGCCGATGAGGGTAATCAGCGGAATGAGGGCGTTACGCAGGGCGTGCTTGTAAATCACCTTGCGTTCGCGCAATCCTTTGGCGCGGGCAGTGCGGATGTAGTCTTGGTTGATGACATCCAGCATGGAGGAGCGCAGGTAGCGCATATAACCGGCTGCCGAGACGAAAGTGAGCATGGTCACCGGCATAATGAGGTGGCGGATGCGGTCGGCGAGGGAGAAGGGCTGTCCGAGGGTGTACATACCTGCGCCGGGCAGGAGCGGGCGCCCATCGGAACCGCGCAGCGTCACCGCAAAGACGATGATGAGTAGCAGCCCAAACCAGAAGACCGGCAGCGATTGCCCGGCAAATGCCAGCGTAGTGGCGATGTGATCGAAGAGGGAGTATTTTTTGACCGCCGAAAGGATGCCAAGCGGCACAGCCACCAGCAAGGTGGTGAGCAGCGAGATGCCCATCAGCAGCAGCGTGTTCGGCAGACGCTCGACAATTTCCTGAGTCACCGGGCGCTTGCTGGTAAAGGAGTGTCCCAAATCGCCCTGCAGGGTGGCGCTGAGCCATTTCAGGTAACGCACCGGCAGCGGGTCGTCCAGCCCGAATTTAGCGCGGATGCGCGCCAAGTCTTCGGGGGTCATGTCGTCACGCACGTTGTAAACGGTCATGAATCCGCCGGGGACGGTGGACAGCAAGCCGTAGATGACCATGCTGATAACCAACAGGGTAAGAATGGCTTGCAGGATGCGGCGCAGGAAATATGTGCCCATAGACATCCAGTCTGCTCCTCCCCTCAACCGAAGAGGGGAGAAGCAGGAAAAGGTCTTGTTACGGCTCTAACCACCACTCTTGGGCGTTCCAGGCGAAGTCTACGAAGGAGGGTGAAATGACCAGGTTGTGGAATTCGGTGCGGTAAGCCGTGATGGAGAGGCGGTCGTAGAGGTAGATGCGGGGGATGTCTTTGTTGATCTGCTCGGCAACTTTGCAGAAGAATTCATGACGCTGCGCGTCATCGGTGGTGACGAAAGCATCATCAATCCAGGCAGAGACATCGTCATTGATGTAGCGGCTGAAGTTGGCGCCGCTGCCTTCGTTCTCGGCAGTGGGGATGGAATCTTTGTGATAGTTGCTGTAGAGGTGGCTGTCGGGAGCGAAGATGTAGGGCCCGGTGGTGTACATCACGATATCGAACTTCCCATGGTCACGCATGCCGTCGCTTTCCCAGCCGGCAAATAGCACGTCGGAAGGAACGTTCTCGATGACCAGTTCGATGCCAACCTGTTTGAGCATTTCTACCAGTACCTGTTCGGTCTGTTCCCGCAACTGGTTGCCGGTAGTGGTGGCGATCTTCAGGCTGAGGCGCGTGCCGTCCTTTTCACGGATGCCGTCCGAGCCGGACTTCCAGCCGGACTCCTCCAGCAGGGCTTTGGCTTTTTCGGGATCGTATTCGCTGACCGGCAGATCGCAGGCATATTGACCGAACGAAAGAACCGAGGCGCCTGGCTTGACGTTGCCGTAAAGAAGCGTATCGGCAATTTCCTGCTTGTTGATGGCGTATTGAATCGCCTGGCGTATGCGTAAATCGTACAGAATGGGATGCGGATTCTCAGCCGGATCGGCGGGCGCGCTGCCATCATTGGCGCCGAAGTTCAACACTAGTTGCTCGATATCGCCGTTTTGCACGCTGACATAGGAGACGCCGTCAGCCTCCATCTGCGCCAGCGCTGGGAAATCCGCCTCGGTCACATCCCAAAGAGCATGGATTTCGCCAGTCTTGAGCAGTTGCATCCCCGTCTCGCGCGAGGGCAGGATTTTGATGATGACGCTATCCAGGTAGGGCTTGTCCTCTTCGCGGAAATACGGGTTGCGGACGAAGGTTAGGTGATCACCTGGCGCCAATTCTTCTAACACGAACGGGCCGGTGCCGGTCGGCTTCTGGTTATAGTCCCAGGTTTCCATCTGGTCAATTTCGCCGGCGTTGCGGGGAACAATATAGGAGAACAGGCGCAGATATGGAGCATAGACTTCGCTAAAGGCAACCTCGACGGTGAGCGGGTCTAGGCATTCGATGCTCTCAATCAGGCTGTAGCCAGAGGTGCTGACCTGCGAGAGATCAGACATGATGCCTTCGTAAGTGAAGGTGACATCCTCACAGGTGAAGTCCAGCCCATCCGACCATTTGACGCCCTCGCGCAGGTGGTAGGTGACGACCAGCCCATCCTCGGAGATTTCCGGCAGGTCTTTGGCCAGAACGGGAACATATTCGCCGTTTTCATTGACCTGAATAAGTCCCTCGATGAATAGGGAAATGACCGCATCCTCAATGGAAGAGCCGGAAAGCAAGGTGTTTAGTATTTGCGGCTCCTGGGGCGTGCCGATGATGACCGTGCCGCCGGAGATAGGACCGCTGGGAGCGGCAGTCGGCACGGCTTCGGCGGGGGCTTCTCCGCCGCCGGAAGCGTCTGGCGCGGCCGTGGGGGCAGTATTCCCTCCGCAGGCAGTGAGAAGCAGGGACAGGATGAACAGGAATGATAGGGTGATTTTCAGAGATTTCATGTTCTTCTCCTTTCTGAAATTGAATTGCGTTTTGCGTGGCGCAGCGCAGCGTAGTCAACGTTCTCTAACGTTGACTAACATTCTCTAACTCTAACGTTGACTCACGTTGACATTAGCCACCTCAAACGGTTGAGAGGCGAGATGCGCCTGTCCGCTCTCGCACTCGTACACACACTTGCGCGTCAAAACGTGGACGATAAGGTTGGCGACGGCAACCGGGCGTCCGTTTTCGGACTCCGCCACGTCGGTAGCAGTGATATGCCGCCCGTCCACGATGGTCACCGCGCCCGAACCGTACACCGTCAGATGGGAATCGTCCTCGACGACGACGGCGGTATCTTCGTCAATGCCCACGCCAAGGATGCCGGGGTGGGAGGCAACAGCGTAAATCAGTCGTCCGAGGCGGTCCTTCTGGCGGAAATGCTGGTCGAAGAGGAAGCGGTCGGTGAAGCCCAGACCGGGGGACATTTGCAGGATGCGCTCACGGGGAGAGGAACCTCCTTTGCCATAAGCGACCATCGTCTTAGAGAGAATTGAGGCCCCGGCGCTCGTCCCACCGACAACACAACCGCGCCGGTAGGCCTGGAGCAGTTCCGCCTCCAGGCGCGTCCCGCCAAGCAGAGCGGACAGCCGCATTTGCACACCGCCAGCGAAGAAAATGCCGCTTGCCTGGCGAACCAGGCGTATATTCTCCTCTTCATCCGCCTGAGCGCGCTGGCGAAATTCCAAGACTTGCGCCTCTCCTCCGCCAAGTTGGCGGAAAAGGTCGGTGTATTCTTGTCCGCTTTCAGGGCGCGCCGAGGCTTGCGGGAAAATCAGAATGCGTGCCTGAGCGCCTCCGGCGCGGCGCAGGAATTCCAGGAAAACTTCGGGACGGCGGCGTTCGTCCACGGCGCCGCCCATGGGCATCAGGATCGTCGTCATGGGGAGGGTTGTAAGAGTTGAAGGAGGTGTTTGGCTGCCGAGAGGATGTGGTCACGCATGGCTTGTTCGGCGCGTTGTCCGTCTCTGGCTTCCAGGGCAGCGATGATGGCTTGATGCTCGCTCTGGTCTTGCAGGTCGCGGCCGGGCAGGGGCTGCTGGGCGCTGGCGGCAAAGTTGGAGGTCAGCATGGTGGGGAAAGTCTCCCACATATGGCTGAGAGTGCGGATGAGATAATCGCGGCGGCTGGCGCAAAAAATGAGAGTATGAAAGAGGCGGTTGAGTTTGCGATATTCGCCGATTTGCTCCGGTGGGAAAGCCGCCATATCAGACGCCATGTGCTTGAGTTGGGCAATCTCTTTGGGGGTGATGTGGGCAGCGGCAAAAAAGGCGGCGCGTCCTTCCAGGAAGGCGCGGTGTTCGTAGAGGTCAATCACATCTTCAGCGGAAAAACTGACCACCCGCGCTCCACGATAGGGGACATGCTCGATCAGCCCTTCTGCTGCCAGCTCTTTGAGGGCCTCGCGCACCGGCATCTGACTGACGTTCAATTCCTGAGCCAGTTTTTCCTGCCGCAGCCATTCGCCGGGCTGGAAACGCCCTTCGAGAATGGCGGCGCGCAACTGGTCAGCCACCAGTTTTCGCAATTGACGATGGGAAGGAGGATCGGTGAACATGGTTTTCTAGATATTAGATATTATATCTAGAAAAAAGTATAGTATACGCGGGGTGAAACGTCAAGGGGGGGGTATGCCCCTCCCCTCTGCATTCGGACAATATCAGGCTGCCCTGCCACGCCTCATCACCAAACTGGTAAGACTTTCCATGTAACACCCATACTTTCCGCCGGTTCAATGGTATCTCCCTCGGAAAGCTTCCAACATGTTGAGCGGTTCCCATTCCACCTTTTCCGCTTCACCGCCGATGAACTCAGTCAACTCAATGGCGCGGGCGGGGAGGCTGGTTTCCCGTTTCGCCCCGCCGATGATCTACACGGCGTTTTGTAACGCGCCATCAGAGCCTGCAGAGGTCCCTCCAATTTATGGCACGCTCCTTCAGCGTGGTTAAACATAAACGCCCCACGTTTCTGTGAGGCGTTTATGCGCTTTGAGTAAACCTGTCTTCGGTGATGGCATAAGCGCAAATCCCCCACGGTGCGCGCCGAAAGTAGAGGTAGTAACGGCGATACCGAAGCGCAGGTTTAATAATGAACGGTTGCTCTGTTGTAAACACTCTCAAAATCTGTCACTGCGAGCAAAGCGAAACAGCCTTCCTGCCAGCGCAAGGGATTGCTTCGCCGCTTGCGGCGGCTCGCAATGACATCCTTGCAACAGAGCAATGAACGGTATTTTATGGCAGTGATACAGGCATGTTAAGTGTTCAGTAAATCGTAGAATGCTTCTTTACAGATTATTGACCGCCGACACAGACCAGAGACCGCCGTCGGCAGTCGGCTTATGGTGTTAAATTTCTTTTGGCGTCCTACTTCGCAGCGAAAACTTAGAACCCTTCCAGTTTGCTCAAATCAGCCAGACCTTCGGATAGGCTGGCAATTCGCCCAACCAGCGCTAGGCGGTTTTCTTTCACCTTCTCATCTTCTGCCATCACCAGCACTTTATCGAAGAAGGCGTTGATGAAAGGGACGAGGACAAGGACGATCTCGAGAAAGTCATTGACGGTGGACCGCTGACCGCTGACCGCTTGCTTGAATGCAGCGTATAAGTCCTTTTCTTCCTTTTCGGCGAGGAGTTTTTCGTTCACTTCGTAGGATTCTTTTTGATCGCGGGTAATGCGGACGCATCTTGCATACCCAGGCAGGATCGTGGACCAGTCTGCGCGGCTCACCCACGCCGATAACTGCTTCACCGCCCGGGCCGCTGCCGCCGGGTTGGCGGATTGCGCCGCCAGCGCCGCTTCGACAACGTCGTGTTTGTAGCCAGCATCCTTCAAAACCACTGACAAACGCCCACTAATAAATTCCAGAATCTGTTTTTGCGCTTCGGCGTTGACTTCGATGGGCTGGGTCTTGGCAGAATGTTTGATGGCTGCAACCAGGTCAATATCCATATCATGTTCAATGAGCGGTTGCACCAGTCCGATTGCAGCGCGGCGCAAACCGAAGGGGTCTTTCGCGCCAGTGGGAGCCAGCCCCGCCGCGAACATACCCACGAGCGAGTCGAGTCTGTCTGTGATAGCGAGCGCCACACCCGCTTTGCTTTGCGGCACGGTTTGATATTGTTCGGCAATCGCTTGTGCCACTTCTGGCGCTTCGCCCGAACGCAGAGCATACTCGCCGCCGATGATGCCTTGCAGAGATGTCATCTCTGTGACCATCTGGGTGACCAAATCCGCTTTGGATAAATATGTTGCGCGTTGAACGTTGGAACGTTGAACGTCGTCCAACCCAAGCATAACTGCCAGTTCCTCGGCTACTTGGAACATGCGCTCGGACTTGTCGAGCATAGAACCGAGTTTGGTGTGGAAGGTCAGCGAGGCAAGTTTGGGACGATATTCTTCGAGTTTGAGTTTGACATCTTCACGGACAAAGAAGTTGGCATCCGCAAAGCGCGCGCCCAACACATGCTCGTTCCCTTCTCTCACCGTATCAATATGAATATCATCACCGTTTCTAACTGCAACGAAATGCGGCAAGAGCGTCGAAGGTCGAACGTCCAAGGTTTGGTCTGACTTTTGACTTTCGACTTTTGACTGAATTGGGAAGTATCTCTGGTGTTTCTTCATCACCGAAATTAACACATCTCTTGGCAATGAAAGAAATTCTTCGTTGAATCCGCCCATGAGGGCGGTGGGCATTTCGATCAGATTGGCAACTTCGTTGAGCAGACCTTCTTCGATGATGGCTTCCCCACTGACAATGCCCGCGGCTTCGTTGACTTGCGCGACAATGGAGGCTTTACGTTCTTCTTTGTCCAACACGATTCCCGCTTCGCGAATCACGTCGAAGTACGCGTCGGCAGAAGGAATCTTTATTTCTGGAGAGTTATATGGGCGAAGTCCACGAGAGACGTTGCCGCTCACAACGCCAGCATATTCGAAGGGAATAACCATGTCAGCGAGCAATGCCACGTACCATCTTATCGGACGTGAGAACGAAACGCCAGAGTCATTCCAGCGCATGGACTTCTCGAACTTGATATCCGCTACCAGTTTTGGTAACGCTTCGGCGAGGACTTCGGGAGTGGGGCGTCCTTTTTGTTTGACGAGAGCGAAGACGTATTTGCCGCCGCCTTCTTCGCGGGCTTCCAACGCAGACGGATCAATGTTGTTCTTCTTGGCGAAACCCAAACCAGCCTGTGTAAGCTTGCCGTCTTTGTCCAGGGCTTTATCGGCGGGTGGACCTTTGACGAGGTCTTCGCGGTCTGGCTGATTCGGGGAGAGAGAGTCCACTGAAACAACGAGCCGCCTCGGGGTTGTAAAGATGCGAATGTCGCCGTGAGTGAGATTCAGTTCCTTGAGGAGAGTCGGCACACGGGTGGATAAGGCTGCGTAGGCGGTATCGACGTCGTCTGCTGGGA
>JACAEP010000003.1 GCA_013388795.1 Chloroflexota bacterium
TTACCTGCGCGCTGGTTTCACTGGCGATTATTCTTCCAATCATCATCACACGCGGATATGCGCGTTTAAATCAACGACTTAAGGATATAGAAGACAAACTTTCAAAAAAGCGCTAACTTTCAGGTACAATAAGGCGCGAGATTTTGCAAGAACCATAATGTCCGACATCCCTACAGAACCAGACCTTAGCCCCCCGTTCATCAATCAATTTGATCGAATACTCTCCGCTGCATGGATATTCACATGCGGCATACAATCTTTTAATGATCGCGCGCAAAACAAAATATTCCGCAGGAACCGATGAACATCAGTAGTGAAATTATTATTATTCTCATATTAATTCTCGTCAATGGGCTGCTTTCCATGGCGGAAGCCGCATTGATCGCCTCCCGCAAGGCAAAGCTCCAGCAGTTGATCAACAATGGAGACAAGTCGGCTGCTGCCGCGCTGGAACTTTTGAAAAACCCCAACACTTTTCTTTCCACAACCCAGATTGGCATCACCCTGATTGGCGTGTTGTCCGGCGCAGTCGGTGGAGTAACCATCGCCGAGTCGCTTTCAGCGGCGCTATCCACCCTGCCATATATTGGAGAATACAGCGAGACGATTGCGCTTGGAATTGTAGTCGTTACGATCACGATCTTGACCATTTGGCTGGGAGAACTTGTCCCCAAAAGGTTGGGCATCAACAGCCCGGAACGGATCGCCAGAGTGGTTGTAGGTCCGATGACCATAATCTCGAAGATGTTTGCTCCTCTGGTCAAGTTGATGAGCGGAGCAACCGATTTTGCATTAACCCTGTTTGGCATCAAACCCACCAATGAACCACCCATCACAGAAGAGGAATTGCAAGTACTGATCGATCAAGGCACGCAGGCGGGCATCTTTGAAGAAGCCGAACAGGACATGGTTGAAGGTATTTTTAGCCTTGGGGATACGCGCGTTTATTCTGTAATGACCCCGCGAACCGAGATCGTCTGGCTGGATGTAAGCGATTCGACTGAAGAAATTTTAGAAAAAATCGGCGGAAGTTCCTACTCGCGCTTCCCGGTCCGTCAGGACTCACTGGAAAGCATTGTTGGCATTGTCAAATCGCGCGATTTGCTGGTAACCACCCTTTCGCACAAAGAGGTTAATCTCAAAGAACTGGCAAAGCCAGCATACTTCATCCCTGAAACCATGCTTGCCTCGCGCGCGCTGGAAGTGTTGAAAAAAAATAACGCAGAAATGCTGCTGGTCGTGGATGAATTCGGCGGCGTTCAGGGGCTGCTGACCATCAATGATATTCTCGAAGAAATTGTCGGCGTGATGGAAGGCGACGAACCGCAAGCCACGCAACGACAGGACGGCTCCTGGCTGCTCGATGGCATGTTGGAAGTAGACGAATTCAAAGAAATTTTCGATCTTAACGACCTGCCCCACGAAGACGAATATGAAACTTTGAGCGGCTTCATCATGACCTCACTCGGACGCCTGCCGCAAACCGCCGACCATTTTGAGTGGAACAACCTTCGTTTTGAGGTCATTGACATGGACGGACGGCGCGTTGACAAGGTACTCGTCACTGCAAAAGCCAAGCCCACAATCGATTAAAGCGCAAAATCGCCGAGCAATCACCTAAAAAACGCATAATTGTTCGATGGTATAATCACCGCCCGTATGACTCAAGAATCAACTTCTGGCAAAACAAAGATATGTCCCACATGTGGAACACGCCTGAGCGAAAATGCCGTGCGCTGTTTGGTATGCGGCACAGAATTTAGCGCTCAACCCGCACCCAAAGCAGCCAAAAAAACCGAACGTTCTGTTCAAGCAGCTAGCCTGCCACAAGTGACCCTCAGCCTGCCAGCCGCCATTGGCTCACTGCTTCTGGTCATTGCTGTTGCAGCAGGGCTAACCTTCTTCCTTGTGCCAAGAACTCCCAGCGCCCTTGAAACTGGCGAAACAGCCACACCTACAGAAACACCCACCCAAAGCCTTACCCCCACCGTCACACTACCGGCGACAGAAACCCCTACGCCAACCCTGCAGCCCCCCTTTGAATATACCGTTTCCGCTAATGACGGTTCCTGTTCGCAAATCGCCTTCAATTTCAATATTTCGGTTCAAAGTATTATTGTCTTAAATAACCTTCCTTCCAGCTGTCCAATTTCAGTTGGGCAAACCTTGAAGATTCCCTATCCCACGCCCACCATTCCACCACCGCCTACCAACACTCCCCTCCCGGCTGATGCCACACGCATCGCCTGCGAGACCGTACAGATTACCGTTCAAGAAAACGATACCCTTTCGAGCATTGCCGCAAACTATGCCGTATCGATGGATGCCATCAAAGAATTCAACGGGTTGACAACCGACAATGTCTTCCTTGGGCAGACCATTCAAATCCCACTCTGCAAGCGCGCGCCGGATCCCAATCAACCGACCCCCACAGCGACGCTTCCGGCTCCCTACCCCGCCCCGAACTTGCTCCTGCCTGCGGATGGCGCTGCCTTCACCCTGGCAAACGACATCGTCACGCTGCAATGGGCATCAGTCGGAGTCCTCAGAGACGGCGAAGCCTATCAAGTTATCGTCGAAGATGTGACCGCCAATCAAACCCGCCGCATCACCGACTATGTAACCGATACAAAATATATCGTGCCAACCTCATTCCGTCCGCGTGATAACGTGGCACATGTCATGCGGTGGTGGGTGATTCCAGTCCTGCAATCAGGCGTGGACGAACAAGGTCAACCAATCTGGATCGCCTCCGGCGCAAGCAGTGAAAAACGAGTCTTCACTTGGGTTGGCGCCGCAGTCGAAGGAACGCCGAATCCGTAACAGGTCTGACAAGAAGCGAAAACGCCCCATCGACTCCCTGTCTTCAAAAGGCAGGGAGTTTTGCAAACCACCCTACATCTCCAAAGGAGTTCCCGCCATGATGATTCTTCGAGTTTTAGCAGCGCTTTTCATGCTGGTCGGCATCATTTGGATTCTGCAAGGAGTCAATTTGTTGCCCGGAAGTTTTATGACCGGTGACCCACAATGGACAATCAATGGCGCGATCGCAGCGGCTATTGGCTTGGGCATCTTCGCATATACCTTCCAAAAGAAATGACAAACAACAACCATCAGGTCGGCGACCGGGTCGAAGTACGCCTGAGTTCAAAATTCGGCGGATTGGAAGGCTGGTATGCCGGCACAGTGACGCGCATCGACCCATATTCCGCGCATCGCAGTTTTTATTGGGTCGCATTAGACCCCGAAGCGCAAGCCCTTCTAAAGATTCGTGAAATTTCCATTTTCAACCCAAAGAACATCCGAAAGTTAACTCAAACCAACTGAATTTCTTTACCATGCCCCTGCAATCCGGCCGAATGTGGGTATCCGGTTGTATAATTGGAAAATGCAATCCACTTTGCTTCTTCTGCCATGGATTTTATCAGTTGTACTGACTTTTTCGATGGGGGCTTATGCGCTTCGATTCCGCCGAAACCATGTCGCTGTTCCATTCATCGCCATGTGCTTCTTTGCATCCCTATGGGCATTGGGATACATTTTTGAACTCGCCAGCACAGATCTAACAATAAAACTATGGGGCGTCAAAGCAGAGTATATCGGCGTGATCGGTGTCCCGCTTTCCTGGACAGCCTTTGCGCTCGCCTACTCCGGGCGCGCAAACTGGCTCACCAAACGCAACATCCTGTTGGCATTGATATTCCCCGTGATGACGTATATCGTCATTTTAACCAACGAAGTTCACAGTTGGTTTTTCACGCATGTCGGTCTGCAAACCGACGAAAGCACAGGTTTGATCCTGATCGACAACCCGCTTGGCTGGTGGTTTTGGCTTCATGCCCTTTACATTTATGGAATATTGGTGATCGGGACATATTTTTTATTGCGCGAGTATTTGGAACGTCGCGACATCTATCGCTCCCAGATTGTCGTCAACATTGCCGCCATTCTCCTGCCGTGGATATCAAACGGCATCGTACTGGCCGGGCTTCTACCCACCCGCATTGATATTACCTCGGTCATGTTCTGCATCTCAATCCTAATCCTTGGCTGGGGCTTCTTTCGCTATCACCTGCTGGACATCGTGCCTGTTGCGCATCGCGCCGTTTTTGAAAGTATTTCCGATGCAGTCATTGTGCTCGATCAAAACCTGCGAATTGTGGAGTTGAACCCCGCTGCCCAGAAACTATTTAGCCTTAAACCTAACAAAGAGATCGGCAGATCGTTCCAGGAGGTTTTCAGCCCGTGGTTTTATATCAACGAGTCGGCTTTGCAAACTCACGGATTCCACCGGGAAGTCATCCTCGAAGAAGATGGACTGCCTCTGCGCTGGCTTCATCTCTTTGTCAGCGCGCTGCGCAGCGCATCCAGCCAACATGATGGGTACATCGTCACATTACGCGATGTGACCAGCCTTAAAGAAAACGAGGCGGCGCTTGCGGTTGCGCGTGATGAAGCCATGCAGGCAAATAGTTTCAAATCACAACTCCTTGCCAATGTCAGCCACGAATTGCGGACGCCGCTTGGAATCATCCTCGGCTACACCGATCTGATTGCGCGCAAATCGTATGGCGATCTTACCGAAAAGCAAATCAACATCCTTGGGCGCATCCGCGACAGTACACAATACCTCGACGGGCTTGTCTCAGAACTGCTCGACCAGGCACAACTCGACAGCGGCAAGTTGAATCTTTCGGAGCGTCCGTTTGAACCGAGGGAAGCGCTTGGGGCCACTTGCAACCAACTTAGTGTTCTGGCGGAGGCGAAGAACTTAACGTTCAACACTGTAATTGCAGATTCTATGCCCGTTTCTATCGTTGGCGATAGTCAAAGGCTGAAACAGATTCTTGTAAACCTGATCAGCAATGCCATCAAGTTTACAGAAACAGGCGGCATCATGGTCGAAATCGCTGCGCCTTCCAAAACAGAATGGATCATGAAGGTTGCAGATACAGGGCCCGGTATTTCACCCGAATCGCTCAATATTGTCTTCGAGCCGTTCAAACAACTCGCAGACGCTCATAAAACCATCCGCAAAGGCTATGGTCTGGGGCTTTCCATTTCAAAACAACTCGTCAGACTCATGAATGGGAGCATCACAGTAGAAAGCACAGTCGGCAAAGGCACGACCTTCACGGTCATACTGCCTCTCAAGACAACAACGGAAAAAGCACATGACCAATAAACCCTACGCCATTGTTGTGGAAGACGATCTCTTTCTCTCAGAAATTTATTCCGACACACTGCGCAATACCGGCATGGACGTGGAAACATTTTACGACGGCGAAAGCGCCATGCAAAAACTCCGATCTGCCAAACCAGACCTTATCATTCTCGATTTAAATCTGCCAAAATACACAGGTGTCGAAATCTTTCACGACCTGCGCAAACGCGCCGAAACTGCCGAGACCTGGGTATTGATCGTCACCGCCAACCCGGCACAAGCCGCCGAACTCAGCGAAACCGAAATCCATAGTCAAAATCTACTCGTGCTAGCCAAGCCTGTCAGTGTGGGCCAACTTGAACAACTTGCGCGGCGGTTGGCTTTCTGATAGTCCAACAATATACCCTTTTGAATGGACTCACATCTTTATACTTTTCTGGATCAAGCTCTTGCTCTTCGACAGGATCAAGCCAGCGCCTCTCGCCAGATGTTGGGCGGGGACAATCACGTGGAAGCCTTTCGCCTCTTCAATGGATTCTACGAAGGCTATCCCAGCCTTGTGGTGGATGTGTACGCGCGCACGCTGGTCATTCACGACTACTCTGAAACGCCTGATCCATCACTGGCGCATCAAGTTTTTGATTTTATTGCTCCGCGTCTTCCCTGGCTGGGCGCTGCAATTGTAAAAGCCCGCAATAGCAGCGCCCAGGAGGAGAAACGCGGCAAACTCCTTTTGGGCGGGCAGCCCGACCGAAAGATCCGCGAACATGGCGTTTGGTACGCGATTGACTTGCTCATCAACCGTGATGCCAGTTTTTATCTCGACACAAGCAATTTACGCAAATGGCTGCTTGAAAACTCGCGCGGAAAATCTGTGCTAAACACCTTTGCATACACAGGAAGCTTAGGTGTGGCAGCCGCCGCAGGCGGGGCGGCGACGGTTGTACAAACCGACTTAAACCGTAAATTTCTCAACATTGCCAAAGACTCCTGTTCACTAAATGGATTTCCCATCCGCAAACAAGATTTTGTGGCAAAGGATTTTTTTCCTGCAATAGCACACTTCAAATCCACGAAACAAACCTTCGACTTCGTCATCATTGACCCGCCGTTCTTCTCATCCACCCCGCGCGGCAAAGTGGACCAGGAACATGAAAGCGAGCGGCTTATCAACAAAGTCCGTCCGTTGATTAATGACGGCGGTATTTTGATTGCCATCAACAATGCAGTTTTCCTCAGCGGAATAGACTATATGAAAACGCTTGAAAAACTCTGCAGAGACGGGTATCTCAGCATTCGCGAACTGATCGCTGTTCCGGAAGAGTTCATTGGTTTGCATCGAATCGGCATTCCCATCCAAAACCCGGCGCCCTTTAATCACTCCACCAAGATCGCAATACTAAACGTTCGGAGGAAACAATGAACGGAGAAACCGAGCTGGAGCAACTGCTAAAAAACCTTCAACCTGAACTTAACCCGGGTGAGTATGTCTTTTGCACCGTCAACACCCCGGTGCAAGCCGCCGAACAAGACCCAATAAGCATATTCAAAGAATCGGAAGAAGTCACGGTCATCCTGCCAAAAAAATAAGGCGCACGAAAATGCCCTGTGCTATTCTGTCGTCTGCGCATGGATCACACTGAAAGTTTATTTGTCGCTGCAGGCGGTTGGGCTGACTGGCGCGGTTGCAAAGGCGTGAAGCGAAGTGGACATCAGTTGCAATGTAGTTTCCGCCTATTCTCATGATCATCTCTTTGTTCCGATCAGAGATGCGGAGCAAGCCATGAATATCTTACTTAGGCTGACAGAAAGATAACACGAATAATGAATTGAGACCCTGTGAAGAAACAACTGCCAGAGATGATCTCTGGCAGTTGTAATTTGGCTTACGGCCGCCATGAAGGGGCATACCAGTCATAGTCAGTGGAAAGACCGGGGGCTTGGAGAATGCCAATAACCGATGTAGCAATATCCACCAGGTAGAGATGTCCGCCAGAAGCAGATGTCGTTTCTTCGACGACAAGATATCTTCCATTGGGTGAGAACAGCAAACGTCCAACCGTATTGCCTTTATACACAGACTTCAGTTCGCCGCCAGCGCGTGGAACGAGATATACCTCGGCCGTCGGGTTGCCGCTGGTCATATTGCCATAATAGTTAAAGGCAATCAGGCGACTGTCTGGCGACCAGATCATCGGGTAGATCGAGCCTCCTTTAAGATGGGCAATGGTCACTGCGTTTGCCCCATCGGGCTCCATAACGTTCACAAAATGGTCCTGCGAGTTGTAATCATATTCATCATACACAAAAAAACCTGCGTCTGGCGAGGCGATGAATTGCGCCTTGGTGAGCGACGTCTCGAACATGGGGCGAGCTTGCCCATTTGCAGCGCGGACGAGAAATATGTTTCCATTCGTGCCGGGTAAAGCGGAACGCATGATGATATTCTCGGTGTACCAGCCATCCATAATATAGGGGCGTCCCCCTGTGGGGAGATTGGCCGAGATACGTTTCAATTCTGTACCGTCCGGGCGGATAATATACACATCCTCTCCGCCCAAACCATCCTGGGTGCGAAATGCAATCCAGGAACCATCCGGTGACCAAAATGGCGGGTCGATGTAGGGGAACTCGGCAAGGACTTTCCACATGCTGGCATTGGCGTCAAAGAGCCAAAGTTGGGTAGGCGTACCGGTTGAATTATTGGAATACGAAAAGGCGGCGTATTTTCCGTCACGCGACCATGCAAGCGCGTTGATGGTAAAGTTGAAAGCAAAAGGAACCTCAATTCGCTGCATGGGCGGACAATGCAGCGGGTCGTTCACACAAGCGGCGGAAACTTTGACGAGATTGATTGTCCCGCCGCCGGTACGGGGTTGCAGGAAAAAATAAAGTTCCCCCGCCTCAGGCACAGAGCCGGGATTGATGGGTTGTGTCAGCGCCGGGGGAACGTAGGGCGTGGGCGTGGAACCCTCTGGAGTTGACCCAAACTCGAAGGTGGGCGGAACAGGCGACCCGTCGAAGAGAGAGGCGGGAGCGGGTTGGGGTGAGGAACAGGCTGTGAGAAAGATCACACTCAGGATCAGAAATCGTTTCATGGAGTCTTCATCCAATGGAGTTTTTTGCAATTAAAAAGTTCCCGACGCCTGTTCGACAACGGGAACTTTGTTCATGCTTTATTTATGGTGTGGTGGTGTTGGTGGCAGTTGGCGTGGGCGTTTCTGATGGAGCCGCGATGGTTTGGGTGGCAGAAGGAGCGGCAGTGGTACTGGTTACTGTGGGAGCCGCTGTGGCGCTGGTGGGTGTTGGGGTTGTGGTCGCAGCGGGTGCGGAACCTGCGGCATTGAAGATGATGGGGGCCGTCCACAGGGCGCGGTCGCCGGCGGCAGGTCCTGTGGCGAGAATGGTAAGAATGAACTTCACGTTCTGACCTGCCAGCGGGGTGAGGTCGATGTCGGCATTGTATATACCGCCTTCATATTTTTCCACAAATGCCCAAAAGGTTTGAATGGAAGAACTGCCAGAGACAGAGTAATCGAGACGGAAGACGACATAACAAGATGTGGCGCCGTTCTCACAGCCAATGGTGGCGCGGAATTTATCGCCCGCCTTGACTTGATACGACGGATAGATGCCCTGAATGTAGCCATTGTTGATGTTTTGCGGGAAGGTGAGCAGCCCCGTGCGGGGATCGTTGGTTCCATTCTCAAGTTTGGATGGATTGGCGATTAAAACAAATCCCTTGCCATCGCCGTCGGTGCCGGGGCAGGGCAGTTGACCTGCGCCGCTATACCAGGTTGCTGCGCAAACATTTGCGGCAAAATCGTACACAGTGCCGGGGATGGCGGTGGCGGGTGTCGCAGGTGTGGCAGGAGCGCCAGGGGTATTGGTTTGGGTGGCAGTGCCGGGATTGATGCCCGTGCCAGAAACCTTGATCTCGACCCAGAAAGATTTTGTTCCAGCCGAGCCGATGCCAAACGGCACGCCGGTGTTGTTCTTAAGTTTCCAGTATCCGCGATAGGTGCCAGAGGTGGTTGGCGCGGTAAGCGGCAAGGTAATATCCACAGTCTGACCGGGAGCCACGGTGGCTGGTATAAGAGCGGTATCGGGTCCGCCCATCTTTTCGCCAGTATCAAAGATGATGCTGTAATTTGTCCAGGTACACGTGCCGACGTTCTTCAAACGCCAGGTCTTGTTGAAGGTGGCGCCGGGGGCAAAGGTGGTACCATCCGGCACAGTCACATCCGAGATGAATTGAGCGCGGTCACAAGCATTCGGTGGAACCGTTCCGGTTTTGGTAGGCGTCGGCGAAGGGGGAGTACCGGTCACGGTCGGGGGAACAGCAGTCGGCGGGGTGGAGCCGCCAGCGCGCGCGATGATGGGCTTCACCCACAAAGCACGGTCGCCGGTTGGAGAGCCATAAGCGGAATTAACGAGGATGAACTTCACATCTTGATTTGCAAGCGAGGACAGATCGAGATTGACGTTATATGTCCATCCTTCATATTTCTCGCGAAACGTCCAGAATGTTTTTACGGGTCCGTTCCCAATCTGATAGTTGAGGCTGTAAGCGACATAACAGGTTGTCGCGCCATATTCGCACCCGATGGTCGCCTGGAAGCGGTCGCCAGCCTGCACACGGAAGGCAGGATAAGAAGCCTGCACAAATCCATTGGTAACGGCATTGGGGGCAAATAAAAGCCCGGCTTGGGCAGAAGTTACGCCGCTTTCCAACTTGGGTTGGTCTTGTTTGATACCAAAGCCATTGGCATTCCCATCGGTTCCAGGGAAGGTTAATGAACCGGCTCCGCTCGACCATGCGGCAGAAGCCGCATTCGCAGCAAAGTCATACCCTGTACTGGCAGAAGAAGCGACATTAATTTCAACCCAGAAAGACTTTTGGGCGGTTGAGCCAATGCCAAAATTTCCGGCGCTATTGCTCTTAAACTTCCAATACCCAAAATAATGACCAGCGCTGGCGGGCGAGGTCATATCCACGGTAATATCCACAGTGGCGCCGGGGTTCACGGTGGCCGGCAGAGCCAGTGAAGCGGGTGCGCTCATGCGCTCGCCGCTGTCGAAGATCAGCGAAACATCGCTGCTGTTCCAGGCGCAAGCGCCGATGTTCTTGATGCGCCACGTCTTCTTAAAAGCCGTATTCGGCGCAAATGAGGTCCCGTCTGGAATGGTGACATCTGCAATGAACTGCGCCCAATAACAGGTCGCAGCGCTTGCAATAGAAGTTGATCCCGGTGAGAGAGTCAACAGGACTGCCAACAGAAGCAACACAGCAGTCAATCGAGTAACAGATTTCATTTCTTCCTCCATCAAGTCATTTACAAAGTAATGACGAAATTACAAGCTGGAAGTTCCATTATGACTATACGCTACCCTAGTATAACTTTTCTTTAACAAATGTTCAATAATGAAATCGCAACAAATTCATAGCCAATTTTTCCTATCAAACCCTGCCGTATAATAGAAATATGCCTCGCGCCATCCTGCATCTCGACCTGGATGCCTTCTATTGTTCCGTAGAAGAGATTCAAAACCCGCAATTGCGCGGCAAGCCCTTTGCCGTCGGCGGCAAGCCCAATGAACGCGGCGTGGTGGCTTCGTGTTCGTATGCGGCGCGCGCGCTGGGCATCCGCAGCGCCATGCCCATGTCACGCGCAATTCGCTTATGCCGCGACCTCATCATCATATCCGGCAGGCACAGGCTCTACAGTGAGTACTCCGAAAAGGTGATGGAAAAACTGCGGGCTTTAACTCCCCTCGTCGAACAGATTTCCATAGATGAAGCCTTTCTTGACATCTCCGATATTCAAGCGGACAAAACCCGCCTCGCCCTCGACCTGCAACTGTCCATCCGGGCTGAGTTGAATCTACCCTCAAGCGTGGGCATTGCGTCCAACAAACTCGTGGCAAAGATTGCCACCGAGGTCGGGAAAAAATCGAGCAAGAGAAAGAACGAACCGCCATTCGGATTCACCGTTGTACCTGTCGGAGAAGAAGCGCAATTCCTCTCCCCCCTCCCGGCCGATATGCTCTGGGGCGTGGGACCAAAAACCAATGCCCGCCTCGCTGAATTGGGAATACATACCATTGGCGACATTGCTTCATGGCCAGAGAAGGAATTGGTGAGTCTCTTCGGCGAAAACGGACGCGACCTGTGGCGCCACGCCAACGGCATTGACAATCGTCCAGTGGTCACAGAGTACGAGACGAAATCGGTCAGCCAGGAAACCACCTTCAACGTGGATGTTCAAGACCAGAAGACACTAGAGAAAACCCTGCGCGAACAGGCAAGAGACGTGGCGCGTCAGTTACGCAA
>JACAEP010000092.1 GCA_013388795.1 Chloroflexota bacterium
ATACAGGTTCCCAATCGCATTATCGCGGTCGAGCGCGATGGGAAAAGTCAAACCGATTTCTTCTGCAAAATCAGCCGCGGCTTGTTCTGAATCCTGGGCGGTGAGGTTCAAGCCGATCACCACAAAGCCAATGTCCTTGTAACTGCGATACGTCTTTTCGATGGCTGGCATTTCCAGACGGCAGGGAGGGCACCACGATGTCCAGAAATTGACCAGCACCACCTTGCCGCGTAAATCGGAAAGCGCAACTGTACCGCCGTCCAGTAGGTCGAGGGTGAAGTTGGGGGCAGTGAAGCCTTCCTTGGCAACTGCATCCTGCTGCGCTTTAGGCTGGTCGGGCGAGACGCGCGAGAACACAGTCCAGAACATTCCGAGAATCAAAGCCCAGGTCATCCACGTGATAAAGGGGGAGTTTTTCATCACTTCACACTAAACTTTGGCTTGAACCCGCGCAGACGGTTGGCATTGCCAACCACGGTCACGGATGAGAACGCCATCGCCGCGCCTGCAATGAGCGGACTGAGCAACAAGCCAAAGAAGGGGAATAACAACCCCATCGCGACAGGAATGCCCAGCGTGTTATAGATGAACGCGCCAAACAGATTTTGGTAAATGTTGGTCATCGTGGCGCGGCTCACTTCGATGGCAGTGACCACACCTTTGAGACTGCCTTTAATGAGCGTAATGTCCGACGCTTCGATGGCAACGTCCGTGCCTGTGCCGATGGCAAGACCGACATCCGCTTGCGCGAGAGCGGGGGCATCGTTGATGCCATCGCCAACCATCGCGACAATTTTGTTTTCCGCTTGCAACAGGTGAACGTTGTTTGCCTTATCTTCGGGCAATACTTCTGCCAGAACGCGCGTGACCCCGACCTTGCGGGCAATCGCTTCGGCGGTGCGGCGATTATCGCCTGTGATCATCACAACTTCAATACCCAACCCTTGCAGGGCTTTGATCGCTTCCGCAGAATCTTCCTTGACCGTGTCTGCCACGGCAACGATGCCAGCGACTTTGCCATCCACTGCAACAAACATTGGGGTCTTGCCATCGTCGGCAAGTGATTTGGATTTTTCCTCCAAGTCACCCAATGCGATCTTTTCGCGATTCATCAGCTTGAGATTGCCGATCAGAACGCTTCTTCCTTCGACTTTAGCCGAAACGCCGTGACCTGGAATGGCTTCAAACTCCCTGACCTCTGTTAATTCAATCTTGCGGGACTGTGCTCCATCCACGATGGCTTGCGCCAGGGGATGTTCACTGACCTTCTCAACGGATGCCACCAGACGCAACAACTGATGGCTGTTACCATTCATGGAATTGGTAAGGATGACATCCGTTAACTCAGGCTTTCCCTTTGTAATCGTGCCTGTCTTGTCCAGCACCACGGTTTGAATGACGCGCGCTGTTTGCAGGGCTTCACCAGAGCGGATCAGGATGCCATGCTCCGCGCCTTTGCCAATGCCGACCATCAGACTCATGGGCGTGGCAAGACCCAACGCGCAGGGGCAGGCAATGATCAGCACGGTCACACTGGTGACGAGTGCATACACCAATTGCGGTTGAGGTCCAATCACAAACCAAATGACAAACGTCCACACGGCGAGAATCATCACGATGGGTACGAAGTAACCAGAGATGGTGTCGGCGAGTCGGGCAATCGGCGCTTTGGAGTTCTGTGCGTCCTGCACCATTTTTACGATTTGGGCGAGAGCCGTATCCTTGCCAACCTTCGTGGCGCGGAATTTGAACGCGCCTGTTTTATTCAGGGTCGCCCCGATGACTTCATCGCCCTGTTTTTTGGAAACAGGCAGTGACTCGCCTGTCAACATGGACTCGTCCACCGCAGAACTGCCTTCGACGATGACGCCATCCACGGGTACTTTCTCGCCAGGACGCACCTGGATCACGTCGCCAACAAGAACTTCTTCGACAGGCAGATCCATTTCCTTGCCATCACGGATTACGCGCGCTGTCTTTGCCTGCAATCCCAGTAATTTTTTTATCGCTGCGCTGGATTGTCCTTTGGCGCGTAACTCCAAAGCCTGACCCAAAACCACCAAAGCAATTACGACCGCAACAACATCATAGAATGGTTCGGATGTACCTTCGGGGAATACAGTTGGGAGGGCAATGGCAAAAGTCGAATACAACCAAGCCGCCCCTGTGCCCAGCGCAATCAAGGTGTTCATGTTGGCAGAACGATGCTTGAACGCCGCCCATGCGCCCGTGAAGAAGTCATAGCCTGAATAGAACAACACAGGGAGAGTGGCTATGGCAGAAAGAATCCATGCCCAGCGGATGGTCTCCATTGACAGGTCTCGGATTAGAGGGACATACTGCGGGTATGCGAACAGCAATACTGGCACAGACACAATTGCCGAGAACCAGAACATTCTCATCAAGCGGCGATATTCACGAGCATGCGCCTCTTCCTGTTTATCCACTGGCGCGTCGCTAATGGCTTGACGTGGTTTGTATCCCCAAGCCTCGATAGCCGCATTCAATTGTGCAAGGGTCGTCTTTTGGGGGAGATAATCCACACTCGCTTCCTGCGTGGCGATGTTGACCGTTGCACTCAAAACGCCATCCGTGGATTTCAGTTCCTCCTCGATGAACTTCACGCAGGAGGCGCAGCGCAGGTTTTCGATTCCGAGTTTGATGTTCGACCCACCAGGTTGGAATCCCGCCGAGCGGATCACCGCCGCCATTTTCGGAATGTTTACCAACCCTGGATCATATTCCACCTGCAGCACACCTGCGCCTGCATTGGTGGTTACTTGATGAACGCCCTCCAAGGCGCGCAAACCAGTTTCCAGGCCGGTGACAGGTTTGTAAAACGGCAGATCGGCGACGGGTAGTTCGATGCGGGTGAAAGTCCGCTCGGGGTTAAAGCCTGTCGTCGCGGATGTCATCACATAATGATGAGGATCCTTGTCAAATTGATCCACGCAGGATTTTGAACAAAAATAAAACGTCTGCCCCATGTGTTCGCGATTGGCGAAGGCACTTTGGGGTTCGATTTCCATTTCACATACAGGGTCACGGACAGTCATGGTTGCCTACCTTTTATAAAGATGACAATAGTGTATATCCATTGGACGACCTAAGGGAGCGGATTTCAGCCTAGTGGCATATAAGCAAAATAGCCTATCTTCCGACAGGCTATTTTGAGAGCGCGATGGTACTTTATTTCAAGGCAGTGCCGCAGTAGGGGCAAGTCTGCCAATCGGCTTGGGCGCCTTTTCCGCAGTTGACGCAGGGCGTCAGGGATGTGGCTTGGGGAGGATTTCCTGTATTTCGCACCAGGGATGCCACACCAAACACAATGAGCGCGAGGATGCCGATGGGGATGAGCCACATGAAGATCATACCCAATCCCATGCCGAACCAGCCGAAGGGAGACAAACCCCAGTTGCCCATCATGCCATAACCGCCCATCATGCCATATCCACGGTTACCCCAGCCGCCGTACATCATGCCGCCTCCAAAGAGGAACACGGCGGCAAGGACAGCCACGATGCCAACGATCCACCAGTTAACTTTTTTCATTTTGACTTCCTTTCATAAAGTTTGTCCGCAGTGCGGGCAGTTTTTCCAGTCGTTTTGCGCAGCCTGTCCACATTTGGGGCAGGTACGGCTTGTAACGGGCTTGAACGCATTGACCAGGTTGTTGCCAGAAACGCCATAGACGATCAAGCCGACAAGTAATAAGGGGACGATCCACATCAGAAACATGATTTGCTCCTTTCTTGATGGTCCAAGAATATCAGGTGTGTATAAAGGTTCTGTAAAGGTGAAGCAAAGAGTGATTGAAGATTTTGTTTCGGAAAATTGTCCAAAAATAAAATAACCTGCCCGGCGGGCAGGTTACCTGAGGAGAAGAGGATGGAATTAATGATGATGCGAGTGTTCATCAGTCTTGCCGAGATACTTCTCGGGATCGGCGTCAAACGCCTTCTTGCAACCAAGCGAACAAAAATAATACGTCTGCCCCTTGTATTCGGATGTGCCGGCCGCAGTGGCAGGATCGATATCCATGTGGCAAACGGGGTCATGCACAGTGGTTGTCATAAGCAGGTCTCCTTACCTTTGTATTATGCAATTTAAAGACAGCTTCAACGAGAGCCATATTACCGAGGCTCTTATAGGCAATTCTGCCTATCCTATTTTTCGATCTCGCGTCCTGTCTGTTCCCATGCGACCATGCCGCCTTCGAGATTCCAGATATTGGTATACCCGAGCGAAACAAGTTCCGTCGCCGCGATTTCGCTCATGCGTCCACTGCGACAGTACAGCACGATCTTTGCATCTTTATCCGCTGGCAATTGCGCCAGATTTTCTGGCGCACTGATCTGGTCGTAGGGAATGGACAGGTCTGTATCGGCAAGGTTCCCTGCGAAAGGAATATGCACATTGACAAGGATAAGGTTCTTGTTCTTCAACATCGTATCCAAATCGGCAGGGGTGATGTTTTTATAGGAACCGTCAGCGGTTGTAACCTCTTTGCCCGTAATCTCTTCGACACTGCTCTGGCAGGCGGTCAGTGTCACAAGCAGAAACAATGATATGAGGAAGACCTGTTTCATGGAATTTTTCCAGCCAACTCAAGATCGATGATCTGTTTGAACGCTTCAAGAGGTTGCGCGCCAACGATTGCCAGCCCGTTGATGAAAAATGTTGGGGTGGATTGAACGCC
>JACAEP010000263.1 GCA_013388795.1 Chloroflexota bacterium
CGGGCGCAAACACCGTCCAATATGGCGGCAACACGTCTTGTGTGGAAGTCAACGCGGGCGGGCGCGCCATCATCCTCGATGCGGGCACGGGCATTATTCCGTTGGGGCGCGAGTTGGTGAAAAAGCAAAATCTCGAAATCCTGCTCCTGTTCAGCCATTTACATCACGACCACACGCAGGGCTTTCCGTTCTTCGTGCCTACGTATATGCCGAAAGCCAAACTGCATATTTATGGTCCCGGCGGCACGGCGGAGACGGTGAAGCATGTGCTTGAGCACAATCAATCTTCAGACACGTTTCCGGTCAGTCTGCGCGACATGGCATCGAATAAAGATATTCGTTCCTTGCACGAGTCGCAGGTCATTGTTTGGGAGGAGGATGGAGTCTGGGTTCACGAATCAAGCCCAAGTCCGAGTCCCGAAGCGGTCGTCATCCGCATTCACAAATCGCACGCGCATCCCGGCGGCGTGTATCACTATCGCATCACATATCAAAATAAATCGGTTGTATACGCCACCGACACCGAAGGTTATGTGGGAATGGACCGCAAGTTGATTCAGTTCTCGCGCGACGCGGATGTGTTGATCCACGACGCGCAGTATTCGGATGAGCATTACATCACCACGCAGGGATATGGACACTCGACTGCAACAATGGCGGGGCAGGTCGCCGCCTCTGCCGAAACGGGACAGTTGATTCTGTTTCATCACGATCCATCCTACGCTGACGATGCGGTGGCGGCGCAAGAACATACCGCGCAAAATATTTTTCCCGATGCGCGCGCAGCGTTCGAAGGCATGGTGATCGATTTGATGCAGATAGAGACGATGGCAAAGGAAGTACAATATGCTTCGCATGACTGAGTTGAAGAAGGACGACACCCGCAACATCCTTTCAGACATCAAATTGTTCGAAGGTCTCACTCCGGTTCAATTGGATTGGGTGGCGCATCGCGCGCATCGGCGCGTGTTCCCGAACGGCAAAAATGTGATGCTGATCGAACAACCCGGCGAGGCGGTCTATATCATCCTGCATGGGACAGTGAAGGTCTACACCGAGCAAGGCGGGCGCGACGCGATCCTGTCCATTTTGGGCGGCGGAGACATTATCGGCGAGATGAGCCTGATTGACAGTGTGGGTCGTTCTGCCAGCGTGGTGACGCTTGAAGATTCGCTGATGTTATGGATGGATAAAACCACCTTCTATTACATGCTCGACAACTTCCCGCCGATTGCGCGGAATTTGGTGAAGATTCTCTCTGCGCGGGTGCGGCTCTCTGACCAGATGATCCAATCGCTGGCGACGCTGGATGTGAACGGACGGGTGGCGCGTCAACTGCTGGCGTTTGCGGAGCGGTATGGACAGGAAACGGATGGAGGCATGAAGATCCGCATCGCGCTGACACAAAGCGACATTGCCGACCTTGTCGGCGCGTCGCGCAAGCGCGTCAATCAGGCGATGGTCTTTTTCAAGGAGCAGGGTCTGGCAACGACAGATGCCGATGGCCGCATCCTCATTCAGGATAAAGAGAGGTTGGCGAGGTTTTGTGATTAGGCGAGCTGGTAAATTAGAAAATTGGTAATTGCCGCTGGTAGACTTTGGTCTTCCAGCGGCTTTTTCGACTATCGACTATTCGACTATCGACTCTTTGACTATAATCCCGCCATGACCGATTACAAATTCTTCCACCCAACCGAAGTCCGCTACGGGGATTTGGACCCGCAGGGACACGTCAACAACGCAAAGTACCTGACGTATTTCGAGCAGGCGCGCGTCTATCATTTCATGAAAATGGGGTTGTTCAGCAAAGACCAGTCCTTCATGGAGATTGGCGTCATTGTCGCGGACATCCATATCAAGTATCGCGCCCCCACCCATTACGGCGACAATATCAAAACCGGAGCAAGAGTCGCGAAGATTGGCAACAAGTCCATTACGGTGGAGCAATGCGTGATGGATGCCGAGACCGGAAAAGTAATGGCAAGCGGCGAGGTTATTTTGGTCACGTTCGACTACAAAAGCATGAAGACCATTCCCGTGCCGGATGAGTGGAAGAAGAAGATTAGCGAGTTTGAAGGAATTTAGGGTTGAAGGTTGAAGGTTGCAAGTTAAGAACCTTCAACCTGAAACTTTCAACTTGCAACCGAAAGGAATCCCATGTCCCTCCCAAAAATTGACGAAACCTATTTCACTAACTTTCTCGTTGACCTGCTCAACATCCCTTCGCCGACGGGTTTTGCCAGTGCGGCGATTGATTTCGTGGAACGAGAATTGTCTAAATATAAGCTGTTGGAATTGAGCCGAACCCGCAAAGGGGCATTGGTTGGAAAGTGGGGAGTGGAAAGTAACCTGCCGCCGGTTGCGCTCACGGCGCATGTTGACACGCTTGGCGCAGTAGTGAAAGAGATCAAGAGCAATGGGCGCTTGCGCCTGAGTCGTATTGGGGGGATTCAGTGGCCAACGGTTGAAACTGAAGGCGTATGGGTCTTCACCGCCAAAGGTGAAAAAATTCGCGGATCGGTGCTGATTGACGTGGCTTCGGGTCACATCCACAGCGGACCGGACCTGCCACGCGATGACAAACATTTGGAAGTGCGCCTTGATGCGCGGACTACGTCTGAAGCGGAGACTCGCGCGTTGGGAATCAACATCGGCGATTGCGTGGCGTTCGATACCCGCACCGAAGTGACGAATGGATTCATCCGCTCGCGTTTTCTGGATGACAAGGCTTGTGTGGCGAATCTCGTCGCGGCGATTCGGTCAATGGTGGAATCAGGGCAAAGTCCGAAACGAACCGTTTACTTCCACATCTCAAATTATGAAGAGGTCGGTCATGGCGCGGCGGCGGGCATCCCTGATGATGTGGCGGAGTTGGTCACCGTGGATATGGCGGTGGTTGGACCCGGTCAGGAGTCGGATGAATTTCATGCGACCTTGTGCATCAAAGACAGCGGCGGACCGTATCACGAGGGCTTGAATAAAAAATTGCGCGGCATTGCCGAGAAGCATAACCTTCCCTACAAGACCGATGTTTATCCCTTCTATGGCTCAGACGGCGAAGCCTTCTGGCGCGCGGGCGGCGACGTGGCGCTGGCGCTGATCGGTCCCGGCATTGACGCATCCCACAACTACGAGCGCGCTCACATGGACGGCTTGAACGCGAC
>JACAEP010000325.1 GCA_013388795.1 Chloroflexota bacterium
CAACGCGCAGGACAAATCCACCGCCAAATGGGTCCTGAGCAGTTACGAGATTTATGGGGGCTCGCAAATCAAATGGGGCGACGCGGCGTCGCGGTTGTGGCGGACCACCGACATCGCGCAGTGGACGGACGGCGGGTCCACGTATCGCTCGACGATCTTCGCGGCGGATATTGACCGGCAGTACGGACCGAATTTCTATGATCTGCGCAACACATCCCACCCGGTACGCGGCCTGATCGCCGGCGTCGCCGACAACGCCAACTACACTTTGTTCTGGTACGGCTGGAACTCGAGTTACCGCAATCCCGTGACTCGGAACTTTCTGTTTTCCGACGGAAGTGTCACCATGTTGCCGTTGCTGCCCGAGTTCGGCAACAGCCGCGTGGTGCGGGTTCGCGGCTACGTCAATTCGTCGTGGGCGGTGTGGAACTACATCCCGGCGGAGAAATGACCGGGCGGCTGCTGGCGAGGATTAACAACGCCACCGATGCCAAGACCCCATATCATATACATCTTGTCCGACCAGCACCGGGGTCAGGCGATGACCCATGCGGGAGACCCGAATCTGCGGACGCCTCACATGGATCGCCTGGCGACCGGTGGAGCCAGTTTCCGGCGAGCCTACGCCAACTGTCCGGTCTGCACTCCGTCGCGCGGCACCATCTTCTCGGGCCGACACGCCCATGCCGGCCCCGTGGCGGGATTTTTCGATGTGTTCAAGCCGTCCGCGCCCAGCACGGCGACCGTCTTGCGGGCGCACGGCTACCGGACCGCGTACATAGGCAAGTGGCATTGCGGCATCATTTTCGACCAGGCACCGCCGGAGGTGAAACAGAATCTCGGTCAGTACCCCGGCAGTCCGTACCGCACCCCGGAAAATTTCCGGGGCGGTTTCGAGGAATGGGCGGCCTTCGAAGCGATCAACGCGCCGTTTCAAACCTATGTGTATCGAAACGAGGAGACGGCCCCGCAACGGCTCACCGGCTACCAGACCGATGTGTTGACCGACCTGGCCATCCAGCGCGTCCAAGCGCATGATGCCCGGCAACCGTTGTTTCTGGTGCTCAGCGTCGAACCGCCGCATTTTCCCTGTCTGGCGCCCGAGGCGTTTCGCCGCTTCGACCCGGCACGCCTGCAGGTGCGTCCCAATTTCGGCCGGCTTCACCCGGCCTGGCCGGGCACGCCGGTGGTGGACGATTCCACGTTGCGGCAAATCCTGGCCAACTACTACGCCATGGTCGAAAACCTCGATCACAACATCGGCCGGTTGATCGCCGCCGTCGAGCAGTCGCTCGGAGTGGAGAACTGTTTGCTGGTGTATTTCTCCGACCACGGCGACTACGTCGGCAGTCACGGAATGTGGTTGGACAAAGTGTACGAGCACGAGGAATCGGTGCGGGTGCCGGCGATTTTCCACTGGCCCGGTGCGATTCCCGCGCGGGGTGGCGTGGACGGCTTGTTCAGCTTGGTGGATCTGCTGCCGACGACGCTCGGCCTGGCAGGATTGCCGGTGCCGCCATGGTGTCAGGGAACCGACTGGTCGGCGCGGTTGCGCGGCGCGGACGTTGCCGGGCCGACCGAGGTGTTGTTGGAGATGCAAGGCGTCCCCCGCTGGGAACCGCGTTTCCAAGACTGGCGCGGTTTGGTCACCGACCGCTGGAAATATGCGTTCTACGAAGACCGGCGCGAAACGCTCTACGATCTGGAGGCCGATCCGTACGAGTTGAACGACCTTGCGCCAAGCGCCCCGGACCTTTGCGCGGAGATGCGAGAGCGGCTGTTACGCCTGTTGCGCGCCACCCGCGAGCCGTACTTCGATGTCATCATCGAGCACGGGGTTGCCGCCGCAACGCCCCGGTATCTCGTGGACATGCCCACCAAGCTCAACAACATCCGCTGGGCCGGCGGCTTGTAGCCATCACCTCTAACAACAAAACCCAAAACGCGCTTGCATTACTACATTATTGTTATATTTAATTGTAACCATGAAAGCGTTCCGCTGTGTCTGTGTGAGGCATACCGCTGGTCGTCGGGTTGCTGGGTTCACCTTGCTGGAATTGTTGTTGGTGGTGGGGATTATCATCTTGGTGGCCTCGCTACTGTTCCCGGCGTTGAGTTACGCGCGGTTCAAAACCAGGGTGACGGGGTGTCTCTCCAACCAACGCCAATGGGGCCTCGCGCTGACCCAATGCGCCATTGACAATCAGGGCGCGTATCCCGCCACGCCGATCAGTACCAGTAATGCTCTCGGCCAAAACCCGTGGGGAATCGGCTTGGGGTTTTTCAGTCTGATGCGGACCAATTACAACGTGCATACCCGGATTTGGGGTTGTCCGTGGCAACCCATTCCTCAAGACAATACTTGGACCTTCTGGTTGACGAGCTACAATCTGCTTCATCTGAGCTACAATTACTGGGTGCCGCATTACCGGGTATGGGGGGCAAGCTCGTCGCCGATGGTTGCCACGAATGTCGCGGGTCCGGCCAAACTCTGGGATTCCGCCCCGGTCCAACTTATTCTCAGCGATATTGCGGCTTCCCAAAACACCGGCGGCGCCAATGCACCGCCGTGGCACCGACACACCGCGCATATCTGGCGGAAAGAGTTTCGCAACATGAATCAACTTTATTCCGACGGCAGCGGTCGCACGGTCCCGCAGTCCGAGATCCAAAAACGCCAAACCTTGCACGTGTCTCAGTACTACTGATAACCGGACGAAGTTGTGTATGAAGCCGACTGTCAACCAACATCAACTGGGAACGCGGCCGTGGTGGGCAGGGTGGTTTCTCGCGATGGCCTGGATGATCCTTGCCGGGGTCGTGACGGCGGAGGAGTGGCGGTTGGTGGACTTGGAGCCGGTGGCGACGGAACACGGCTTCCTCAGCGCCGAACCGAAACCCGGGGCGGATGTCAAGGACCTGGCCCGGGTCGCCAGCGGCCGCGATGATGGCGGGCGTGGTTTATGGACGGCGTACCGCCAGCCGGAACCGTTTTGGACCGACGAGCGAAAAATTGTGAAGGAGATCCCGGCCGACTTCAAATTGCCTCCCGGCCAACTGTACCACTCCCGCATCAAGGAAGCGTTTGCGGTGAAAGGCGAATGGGTGACCGGGGTCGGGTTGTGGGCGCAGACACACCTGATGTATCACTGGGTCGAGTACGAAATTCCCGCCGGCGCCACCCGGTTTGTGGGCGACCTGGCGATTACGGACGACCGGCACGGTCCGCAATTCCCGCAGCAGGGTTGGGTGGAGTTCGTCTGGTCGGTCGCGGTGGATGGCCGGGTGGTGACCTCGAAAACCAAGGGCATCTATGATCAACAATCTCCCGGCGGCGTGATTGCGACGTTGGACGTGCCCCTGCCCGCCGACGCGAAACGAATTCGATTTCGCCTCCAAAACAACCGGATCGGCATCGAAGCCAATCGCAACACCGAGTTGGTGGTCCTGAACGGCAAGTTCCTCAAATGAAAAAGTCGGCTGCCTTCACCTTGGTTGAGTTGCTGGTGGTGATTGCGATCATCGCGCTGCTGGCGGCGTTGCTGCTGCCGGCGCTGAAAAACGCCCGGGAACGCGGCCGGCGGATTGTCTGCGCCAGCAACCAGCGTCAGGTTTACCTCGCCAACGTCGCCTTTGCCGAAGACTATGACGGCTTTGCGCCGGGTGCGGCCTACCTCGGGCTGATCGGCGTTGGCCAAGCCTTTAATCCGGCCGATGGCACGATGCAGGCCACCAGCACGGTGGTCCGCTTGAAATATCTTCCCAGCCCGGCTGTGTTTCGCTGTCCCTCCACGGCCTACCGGGAGAAAGGACTGCCGGTCCTCGCGAACTCTCCCTACAACGGCGCGCCGTACTTGTTTCACTACACGTTCACCCGCACGTTCGTCGGATCCAACAACGTCAACCTCGGCGATCCCAACCTGACTCCGGGCATCTACTCACCCGGCCCGCCCCTGCGCTACGCCAAACGGCTGGGACACGCGAAGATTCCCGATCAGGCCGTGTTCCTCAACGACCGGCTTGAGCGCATTGATTACACCGAATGGGTCACCAGCCTGAACATCCCCGGCTATCCCAACTGGAGCAACCCGTTCAGCGGTGCCACCACCCCGCCGCGGTTCTGTCCGCTCTCGGCCAACGCGGTGCATGACAATTTCAAAACGTGCAATGCCGTGTATGCCGACGGCCACGGCGAAAACCTGCGCGTCTTCCGCGTCACCTATTGGGGCACGAGCATGTTGCCGCCGTGGTACGCCGGCGCCATCCCCTCGTACTACGAATTCGCTTACGACTAACCCGGCAAGCCACCATGTTGGAACACCTGTCAATTGGCGACGTCACCGTCTCGCCCACCATCAAAGCCGGCCAGTTGCTCAGCCTCGGCGACATTGCCGTCGGCAAGGTCCGGCTGCGTCATCCCGCCACGCGCTTTCTGCCGTGGTTTGACTCGTACGAGGGCGCGGTGTTTCGCCAGTTCGAACTGCTCGGCATCCAGCAACGCGGCGACCAGACCGTGCTGGCCACGCGCGTGCGCAGCGATCCCGACGCGATGTTTCGCGAGCGGCGCGATTCCTCGGGCGACCTTTGTTTCCGCGGCGTCAGTTGGGACGCCCCGCCGCTGAGCGCGGAATTGCGGATTGTGTTGACCCCGGCCGCCGCCACGATTGACGGCCGGCGGTTTACCGGCTTCCGCTACTGGTTTGAGGGCGACAGTCCCGACGCTCCCGTCCACCGACTGCTCGACCGGCAGACCTGGGAACTGGGCGGCAACCTCGACGACGTGACGATCTGCCTGCGCAACTGGCTGGCCGCGCCGCGTCAGCGTCTGACCCGCGCCACCGAATACTCCACCGTGGTTCTCTGGCAACAACACGGCCTGATGCCCGGCAACATGTGGGCGCGCTGGACGATGCTACCGGCCTTCGACATGCAATACGGCCGCGACGGCGTGTTGCTGGGATGGTTCGACGAGGTGTCGCTGATCCGTTCCGCCATCGAAACGAATCGCGGCGAGGACTGGTTGCGCGTGCTCGATCTTCATGCCTTCGAGCAAACCACCCGCTTCCGCACCAATCCGAAAACCATTCTCTGGTCGCCCGACCAACTGACGGACGTGGACGCGTTGAATCTCTGGACGCGGGTCCAGGATCAGGAACAGGCCAAAGCCATCCGCCAGTTCGATCTGCCCCCCGAACCGGCCCCGCCGGTAATCCTCGCCCACAACGCCTGGGTCAATGTCCGGTTCGACTCGACCTACGAGCGCGTCCTGGAGGTGGCGGGCGAATTTGGCGCCGATGCGGTGTTCATTGATTCGGTCTGGGAAAACCAGCAGACGCTGCGCGAAATCATCGAAGCGAAACTTTCCCCCGCCGAACGACGCGGCACCGTCCTCGAAAAAATCAATTACCTCAACATGTGTTGCACCCTCGATTACGAAGTGGCGCAACTCTACGGCGGCGAGGCCGGTCTGAAAGCCCTCTGCGACCGCGCGGCGGCGCGGGGTCTGAAAGTGTTCTCCTGGATCGGCGCCCACTACTCGCCGAACACCTATCTCGCCGCCCAGGCCCGCACCCTCGGCGCCGGCCAGGCCGGTATCTTTGCCGCCAAAGAATCCGGCCGCCATCCCGACACCGGCTACCCGGCCGCCTGCTGGCCGATCAACCTCCACGCCCCCATCGCCGGCAAGTTCCAACAACAAATCCTCGGCGCCTGCGCCCGCACCGGTCTGGCCGGGTTCGTCTGGGACTCGTTTGCCAATCTCGGCTGGTGGCAGGTGGATTACTCGACCGGCTCGATGCGCCCGCAGTTCGACCGGCTCGCCGAGTTGTACGGCGCGTTCACCCGCGCCGGGCTGACGGTGCTGCCGGAAGCGCTGGTGACCTTCTCCAACCACTCCATGATGGGCATGGTCGGCGGCAACGTGTACGACGGCGATCAACTCGGCTACTCCTACAACCTCGCCACCAGTCTCTGTGTCGGCGACTTCAAACCGGAAAATCTCCTCGAACTGGCGATGCTCCGCGGCGATCAACCGGTGGATCTGTTGTTCCAGTGCCTCGCCCACCGCCGCGCGCCGATTTTGCATTTTCATCTGCTGCCGCGCGACCGCTGGTCGGCGACCGCCGCCGCGGAGATTCGCCGCGTGCTGGCCGAGTACCGCCGTTACCGGCCCCAGATGCAGCGCCGCACCGTGTTGCCCGACGACATGGGTGTGCTCTGGGAAAGCGACGATCAGTCTGCCCTGTTTTGCAGTTTCCGCCCGCAACGACTCGCCAGCGGCCGGCAGATCCCCGCCAACACCATCGTCCCGCTCGCCGCTGATGAACGGCCCGCCTGAACGGACGCAAGCCGCGGCTTCCCGCCAACGACAGCGCACTCTCTCCGCCATCTTCCAGTGCGCGGATCAATCCGCGCTGATTCACAACTTCGTGGCCAGCGAAGATCCGCCGCCGGGCGCGTGGAGTCACCACGCCACGCCGCAATCGCCGCTCGGCAAGGTCAGTTTTCCCGAAGTCTTCTGCCTGCGCCGCGGTCACGTGCTGACGCGCCGCCGCCCCGGTCAACTCCTCGAGCACGCGCTGACCGGCCACGACTGGTGGCCGTGGGAATACCGGGGCCGCGGCCCCGGCCTGCGCGTCGAGCGAACCGTCACCCGCGATGTCTGGCTGGCGCGCGTCCGACTCGCCCGCGGCGCGCCCGGCCTGCTGTTGCTCGAGTGCCAACCCGTCGGCGATGTCGCGCTTGAATACGAACGCACCCGCGCCGGGCTGCGGTTCCGGTGGGACAAGGGATTCGCGGTGGAGCTGACCTTCGACCCAGCGCCTCGCGCGCTCGATTTGTCGGACGATCCCGATTCGTTGAAACGGCGGTTGGCCGGCTTTACCGACGTGCCGTTGCGCGCCGCGCATGCGCAGTGGGCGTGGCGCGAGGCGAAAACGTTGTGGGTGGGCGTTCCGTTTGCCGGCTCGCTGGTCGTGCGGCTGGCGGTGCGCCGAACGAACCGCCGCCCGTTGATCGTTTCCTACGACCGCGCCCGCCGCGCCGAACAGCGGCGCTGGGAACAGTTTTTCGCCGATCAAGTTCCGCCACTGCGGACGACCGATCCGGTGGTGCGGGACACCTACTACTTCGCGTGGCAAACGTTCTGGGCGAATCATTGCCGCGGTGGACGCGGCGTGCTGCGCGGGCCGTTCACCAGCGCCGCCCGGCTCAGCTACGGCTCGCAATGGTGGTGGGATCAGGCGTTCCACGCCGCCATCCTGCGTCACTTGCGCGATCCGCGGTTGACCTACGCCGAGTTTGAAAATTTCTGGCGCGCCCAGCAACCGGATGGAAGCATCGTCGGCGCGTTGCGATTCACGCTCGACGACATCGCCCAGCATCACGCCCAGTTCTACCGCCAAACCATGAAAATGCAGCCGCCGGTCATCGGCGCGGTGTTGCCGTTGTTGCGCGAACACCCGGGCTGGCCGCGCGATCTGGCCCGCTGGCACGCCGCCCTCAGCCGCCACGCCGCCTGGCATCTGCGGCCGGACCGCGATACCGACCGCGACGGTCTGGCCGAGTACCACCACAACATCGAAAGTTCGGGCGACCAAAACCAGCGTTGGGATTCCCAGAAACTCGACCCGACCAAAACGATTGATCATCTGCGGCCGACCGAATCGGTGGATGACAACGTCTGGCTGGCGTTGCTCTGGCAATCCCTCGCCGAAATGGCGCAGCAACTCGGACGCGCCCGGCAGGCCCGCGCGCAGGCGCGACGCGCGCAGCGGTTGTGGACGCTGATCGAGGAACGCATGTGGGATGACCGGGACGGTTTTTACTACGACCTCGACGGCCGGTCGCACCGCAAGATTCGCGTGAAAACCCCGTACGGATTCATGCCGCTGCTCTGGCCCGGTTGCCGACGCGACCGGGCGGAGCGACTCGTGCGCGAGCATCTGCTGAATCCCCGGCAGTTCTGGTGTCGCTACCCGCTGCCGAGCGTTTCACTGGATGATCCGACGTTTGATCCCGTGGACATGTGGCGCGGACCGACCTGGGTGAACGTCAACTGGCTGGTGGTGCAGGGTCTGAAACGCCAGGGATTCCTGCCGCAAGCCATCGCGCTGGC
>JACAEP010000274.1 GCA_013388795.1 Chloroflexota bacterium
ATAGGCTTGCGCTACTTTTCTTGATTCGAACAGATCAGCCTTCGATGGCTTTCTTGACCTGGGCAAGGTTGGCGTCGTAGCTTGCGGTCATCTGTTTGCGCATCATGTCTTCCATGCCGGGCATGGAGGGCATTCCGGGGGGGACGAGCACGGCTTCGGTCTGGAGGGTCAGTTTGGTGCCGCCGCCATCCGCTTCGAGGATGTTGGTGCTGACGACATCTGAAGCGGGCGGGGTTCCGTAGGTCTTGAGGCTGTAAAGTTTATTCTGCTCGAAGGCAACAACCTCGGCGGTGATGACGTTCACCACCCCGTTCATTGCTTTAACGGTGGTCTTGATCTTGGTTCCGAGTTTGATCGGTCCATCCGCTTCGACGCTGGTGACATACTGGTTCTTCTGCCCTTCAAGGTTGGTGATGTAGGCAAAGACCTTCTCCGGCGAAGCGTTGATATGGATGGTGTTTTCGATAAGAGCCATGATTGATAATCTCCTTTGGGTTTTGTGAATACGATGCCGGGATTATCGCCGGAGGCTCCCAAATCCACAATGAACTTAAGGGGGATTTATCAGTTGACCGTTGGTACTATGGGTGTAATTCGCAGGGGCGACCCGCCCACATCCATGAGAACTTCGCCATACCAAAAGAGGATCGCCCGGTGAAGTGAACGCATCCTCACGCAAAGGGCGACCCTTCGTTGTATTCCAAGGTTTATTGAGACTCTGACGGGTCGCCCCTACCGGGAGAATGTTATTCGCTTCCACCCAAACGCGAACATAAAGAAAACGGTCGCCGTCAATACAATTGCCGAACCGGAAACAATGTTGAAATAATAAGATAGATACAAACCGACCACGGAAGACAGTGCGCCAATCAGGGCAGATACGACCATCATTGGAAAAAGGCGGCGGGTAAGCAGGTAAGCCGTGGCGGCAGGGGTGACCAGCATGGCGGCGGCAAGACTGACTCCCACGGTTTGCAGGGAAACGACGACGGTGAGAGCCAGCAGGACCAGCATGAGGTTGCGTAAGAGTTCAGCGGGCAGGCGCAGGGTCGCGGCAAGCACCGGGTCAAAGGAGATGACAAGAAAAGGCTTGTAAAGAATCGCCACGATCAACAGAATGGTGAAACTCAAACCGCCGATCAACCACAGGTTACTGGCGCTGACGCCGAGCACATTCCCAAACAGAATGTGTGACAGGTCCACGGCGTAAGTCTGCATGGTGCTGATGAGCGCCACGCCCAAAGACAATGCTGCCGCGAAAAGAATGCCAATGGCTGTATCCTCTTTCACTGCGCCGTCCTTTGTGAAAAGCCCAATGGTGAGAGCGACCGCAACTGCGGCAACTCCCGCACCGACCAGCAAGTCGCCTTGTAGAATATAGGCGATTGCCACCCCGGGTAGAATGGCGTGTGCCATGGCGTCTCCAAGGAATGCCATGCCACGCAAAACGACGTAGGTTCCCAGAACGGCACAAAGTACGCCGACGATGACGGAGGCGAGCAGTCCGCGCTGGAAGAATTCGTAGGCGAGGGGGTCGAGGAGGAAAGACATAACCGTTACTCCGGCGGACAACACTCATCCACCAGCGCCAGCCCGTTATCCATCATCAGCAGAGAATTGCCGAACGCCTGCGCGAGGTTTTCCCGGGTAAAAACCTCCTGCGGAGCGCCAAAGGCAATGAGGCGTTGTTTCAGCAAGAGGACAAAATCGAAGCGCGAGGCGGCGAGATTCAGGTCATGGGTCGAGACAAGCGCCGTCACACCCTTTTCGCGCAAGTGATCGAGCAGGCGTAGGGTCGCTTCCTGTGTAGTGACATCCACACCGGTAAAAGGTTCATCCATTAAGAGGATGTGCGGTTCTTGCGCGATGGCACGCGCCAGAAAGACACGTTGCTGCTGCCCGCCTGAAAGTTGACCGATGGAACGCCCTGCCAGATCGGCAATGCCCATTTGTGTAAGACTTTTATGCACCATTTCTTTGTCATAGGTCTTGGGCTGTTTGAACCAACCCATTTGCGAGAAACGCCCCATCATCACCACATCGTTCACTGTGACGGGGAAACGCCAGTCCACTTCTTCACGCTGCGGCACATAGGCAACACAATCTTGATGTGCTCCAAGCGCTTCGCCATGGATGAAGATATTTCCCTGTTGCAAAGGCAGTAAGCCAACCAACGCTTTGAACAGCGTAGACTTTCCTGCTCCGTTCGGTCCTACCACAGCAACACGTGACCTATGCGGCACTTGAAAACTTAAGTCGCGCAGAATGGTCTTTTCGCCGTAGCCGATGCTGATATTTTTTACTTCAAGACGATGTGGTGTGTGAGACATTTAGATTTTCGATTTCTGATTTGCGATTTTGGATTGGCACTTGAGAGACGCGCTTATTTCACTTCTATCTTACTTCAAAGCATTCACAATTTGTGTCACGTTGTGCTTCATCATATCAATATAGGTAGCGGCAGGCTCACCATCGGTCAGAGACTCGAGATAAAGTGTGTTCACAACGTTTACACCTGTTTCGGCAGCGATCTGATTTGCCAAGTCTGCATTTTCCACTTCGCCCAGGAAGATGGCTGGCGCGCCGGAATTCTTAACTGCATCTACAGCGGCGGCGATCTCTTGGGCTGAGGCGCTGGCTTCAGAGCTAAAGCTGGGCAAAATGGTATCCACGATCTCAAAACCGTAGCGTTCTGCAAAATACCCCAAGGCTTTGTGGTTTGTTACCAACAGACGACGTTCAGCTGGCACAGAGTTAACCTGTTCTTTGATGAAGGTGTCTAATTCTTGCAGCTGTGCAATGTACGCATCGGCATTGGCTTTGTAGCTATCTGCACCTTCAGGGTCGGCTTCGCTCAAGCCATCACGGATATTTTCGACATAAGTAATGACGAGGTTCGGGTCAAGCCACATATGTGGGTCGCCTGCTTCGTGTTCGTGCTCTTCTTCGCCTTCTTCTGCGTGTTCTTCTTCACCTTCATGCTCATGTTCTTCCATTGTGTGCGGAGTTAACCCTGCTGTGGCTTCGATAATCAAGCGTTCACCGCCTGCATTTTCCAACAAAGGCTCGATGAAATGTTCATACTCCACGCCGTTGAGGATCAACACATTGCTTTCGGCGATCTTTGCCACATCTGTGGGTGCAGCTTGATAGGCATGTGGATCCGCGCCAAGGGGCAGCAAGGACTCGACAACGACGCGATCACCCGCTACATTCTGAGCAATATCTGCCAGAAAGGAGGTAGAGGCGAGAACGCTAAAAGCGTTTTCCGCGCTTTGAGGTGCAGACCCACACGCGGCGAGGAAAAGAGCCGCGAGGGTTAAAGTCACGAACATTTTATTGAAAACCTTTTTCATTTAGAACTCCAATTTTTTATCCCCCACCAAGGTGAGGGATTTGATGTTTACTTTTCATGCTCTCTGCGGGGCTAAGCCCGTCGAAGCGTTATGAACGAC
>JACAEP010000306.1 GCA_013388795.1 Chloroflexota bacterium
GAACATCCGCCGCACGCTCCGCCCATATGGCAAAACCGCCCAGGCAATTCTGCGCTGGAAGCGGTTTTCATTTAACGACGTACCGCCCATCTTTGGCAATTCCAAACCGAAGAGCGGCTCGCATTTGCTTTTGCAGGTGATGAATGGGTTTACCCAGATCATGCCGTATAAATATGTGGATGCCGACCCCGTGCGGACGATAAAAAAAGACGGCGGACGACGGACGGCAGACGATATTCTTGCGGATTTGAAGCGCACCCCCAATGGAGTTATCGGCTGGGGCTATGTGGACGCGACCGAAGAAAACGCCTCTTTCTTAACTGAGAGCGGGCGCGTCAACTTTTTCATGTATCGCGACCCAAGGGATATGCTCGTCTCGCAGGTCTTCTTCGCAACCGATATGCACGAAGAGCACGGCATGCATGCCTACTACAATTCCCTGCCCGATTTTGCGGCGCGGCTGAATGTCGCCATCACCGGCATTGACCATGACGGTTTGAAGATGGTCAGCGTGGCGCAGAGATACGAAGGCGTGTTTCGATGGCTGGAACAAAAAAATGTGATGTGCCTGCGCTTCGAAGATCTCATCAACAACCGCGATGCAACTTTGCTTGCCATGCTGGATGAAGTGGAAAAGACAGGGTATAAGATTCCCACTCCGCGCGAGAAGGCATTGCCAATTTTGGTCGGAGCCATTCAGCCGAGGAAGAGTCATACCTTCCGCTCCGGCAAAACCGGCGGCTGGAGGCAACACTTCACTGAAGAACATAAAAAATTATTCAAAGATGCGGCGGGAGATTTGCTGGTGCGGTTGGGGTATGAAAAGAATAACGACTGGTAACGTGACAAGGCGACGATCCCGTCGCCTTATTCTTTTATATTTATAATAAGGCCCTTCACCCAGAGGAGCTGCGCATGACTGTTCATGGAACCCATAATGCCGTACAGGATGACCGGAACGATAAGATTTTGATCTATGTCAATGGAGAGCTTTTTCCGCGTCATGAAGCAAAGATTTCAGTGTTTGACAGCGGCTATCTGGTGGGAGATGGAATTTGGGAGGCGCTTCGTTTGCATGATGGCGTGTTGGTCTTCCTCAATGAGCATTTGGATCGTCTCTGGCAGGCGGCGGCCACGGTGGGCATGGACATGAAGATGACCCGCGCAGAATTGACCGAGAAGATCTGGTATACGCTCAAAGCAAACAACATGCATGACGGAGTCCATGTCCGCTTTATGGTGACGCGCGGTACGAAAAAGACCCCGTCACAAGACCCACGCCTCGTGTTGACTGGGCCGAATCTGGTCATTATTCCCGAATATAAACTCGCCAGCCCAGACTCGCGCAATCGCGGTGTGACCTTGTTCACCAGCGCCATCCGCCGCGGCTCGCCGGACTATTTAGACCCGCGTTTGAACTGTCACAGCAAGCTGCATGAGGTGATGGCATTGGTGCAGGCGCTTGAAGCGGGAGCCTATGAAGCGCTCATGCTGGATATTCATGGCTTTGTTGCTACCTGTAACGCCACAAACTTTTTCATGGTCAAGAATGGCGAGGTGTGGACGTCTACGGGGCAATATTGTATGAACGGAATCACGCGCGGGAAAATTATCAAAGTTGCAAATGAGAATCATATTCCGTGTTATCAAAAAAACTTTTCTTTGTTTGATGTGTATGGCGCGGATGAAGCGTTTGTCACCGGCACCTTTGGCGGTGTAACGCCTGTCGTCAAAATTGACGGGCGAATCATTGGAAGCGGAGCGCCCGGCGCGATGACGGAAAAATTGTCAGCGTTGTACCATGCCGAGGTTCAGCAAGCAGTTCGAAAGGCGAAGGAGGCGAAGTAATCATGTCTGATAAACATGTTCGTATCTGTTTATGGAGCGGTCCACGCAATGTTTCCACGGCGCTGATGTATTCCTTCGCGCAGCGCGATGACACGGTGGTATATGACGAGCCATTGTATGCGCATTATTTGTCGAAGACGCCTGCGCGGGAGTATCACCCCGGCGCGGATGAAGTGATCGCGACAATGGAAAATGATGGCCAGAAGGTGATCGATGATTTGATTTTGGGGGATCATCCAAAGCCTGTGGCATTTTTCAAGCAAATGACGCATCATCTTTTTGAGGTGGATTATTCCTTTTTGGACCGCACGGTAAATATCTTGCTGACGCGCGACCCGCTGGAGATGCTGCCGAGTTATGGCGCGGTGGTGGAAATGCCCACGTTGAAAGACGTTGGATATGCCATGCATATTGAATTGTTGGACTATCTGCGGTCGCGCGGGCAGAACCCGCCGGTGTTGGATTCGAAACAGGTCCTTCTTAATCCGCGCAGCGTGTTAAGTCAGCTGTGCGAACGGATCGGGATTGCTTTTCAGGAATCGATGTTAAGTTGGAAGGCAGGCGCGCGCCCGGAGGACGGTTCATGGGCGGAGTATTGGTATGCGTCCGTGCATCAATCCACAGGGTTTGGGGTATGGAAACAGAAACAGGACTCTGAGGTTTTTCCAGAACGTTTGCGCTCTTTGTTGGAAGAATGCAAACCCTACTATGAACGATTAAATGCAATTGCAATTAAGGCATAACAGACTCGATGCTCAAAGAATTTTTTGTCCAACGCATCAAACGCGGCGTCGTCCGCAGACTCACTCTACTTAAAGTGGCATCTGTTGCTCGAGAAGTGGCTCGTACAGAATCTCAACCGGGCGGTGCGCCTGTTGTCTTTTTTAAGGCTTCCACTGGAATTGATGACCTTTCGTGGAACAGCGGTTTTCATCTGTTGACCACATGGGCATTGCGCTTGCAGGGCATCCCTGTGGCGTATTTTGCTTGCAGCTCCGGCATGAGCAAGTGTGTGCTTGGCACGAATCGAGATAACCCGCATAAGGAAATGCCTTGCGGGTCTTGTGTGATGCAGAGCAAGGCGTTGTATAAGGGAGTACCGTCGAAGGTCGAAGGTCAAAGATCGCGGGTGCATTGGTTTGGCTTTCAGCGCGACCCTGAACTCGTTTCCCGTCTCTCGACCCTTTCGGTTTCAGAACTTTCCACGTTTGTCTTTGAAGATATTCCGCTGGGCGCGCTTTGCCTGCCCGGTCTGCGTTGGGCGCTGCGTATTCATCACTTGAATGACGATGAAGCCACACGTTATTTGTATCGTGAATACATCCTCTCCGCATGGAATGTGGCGCGGGAGTTTTCAGACTTTCTCGATCAGACTCAGCCTCGGGCTGTTGTGGTCTTCAATGGGCAGTTCTTCCCCGAAGCGACGGCGCGTTTCATTGCCCAAAAACGCGGAATTCGAGTCGTCACTCATGAAGTGGGGTTGCAGCCTGCGTCTGCATATTTTACGGATGGCGAAGCGACGGCGTACCCGATCCACATTCCCGATGAATTTGAGTTGAGCGAGGCGCAGAACGCCAAACTCGATGCCTACCTTGCCAAACGCTTTCAAGGCGACTTTACGATGGCGGGCGTCAAATTTTGGGCGGATATGAAAGGGCTGGACGGAGCCTTTCTACAAAAAGCCGCTCAGTTCAAACAGATCGTGCCTGTCTTTACCAATGTCATCTTTGATACAAGTCAGCCGCACGCGAATACAGTTTTTGAAGATATGTTTGATTGGCTGGACTTGGTTTTAGAGGCGATCAAGGAACACCCTGAAACATTCTTTGTGATTCGCGCTCATCCGGATGAACTGCGCGTCCGCAAAGCCAGCCGCGAAACCGTAGGGGGATGGGTGGATGCCAATCAGGCGACGAGTTTGCCCAACGTCATTTTTGTTCCGCCCAATGAAACACTAAGCTCGTATGAGTTGATCTTGAAATCGAAGTTCGTCATGGTCTA
>JACAEP010000253.1 GCA_013388795.1 Chloroflexota bacterium
AGAAATGAATCGCGCCTTCAAGCCGACTTGCGCGTGGCGACGATGCCTGATGACCTCGACCCCGATGAGATTGTGGCGCGTAATAAAGAAGAATGGGCAGGGCTGATTGCGAACGCCAAGCCCATCATCACGCATGTGATGGAGTCTGTTTCGGCCGGGCAGGATTTGAATGACCCAAAGGTGAAGAATCAGATCGCGGCTCAGGTATTGCCGTTGATTGATGATCTGGCGAGTCCGCTCGAGCGCGATACGTATCGTCAGGCATTGGCGAGAATGTTACGGGTAAACGAAGGCGCGTTGATGACGTCCCAGCCCAGGGATCCGCTGTTGAGGCGCAGCCCTAGGAGGGGTGAATCCAGCCGCCGTGTCGAAGCGCCTCCTGTGGCGGCGGTCAGCCCGAGAAAAAACATCGAGTTCTATTGCCTGAGCGTTTTGGCGCGCAAGCCGGATTTGTTGTACCGTTTGGATCGAAAGTTGGAAGAGTTTGGCTTGAGCCCGCTGGCGCTGGAGGATTTCGAGTATACTGACCATCAGTTATTCTTCCAGGTGTTGAGGCAGGCCATGGGACAGGATGAAAAAGATCATGGTCACTATGTGCTCTCGCAAATTCCAGAAGACCTGACCCCCCTTATGAATGAACTGCTCGCACAAACAGAAAAGCTCGAAGCGTTGGACGATAAGCTGTTGGAAGATCTATTGGCGCGTTTTTTGGATTTGCGCCGTTTCCATGCCATGAACAGCGTCACCCAGTTGAAGTTCATGCAGGATGATGCACAGCGGCAGGGCGGGGAAACCATCAAGATCTATATTGAACAAACGATGCGCTTTACGCGTTTGTTGCATGGTTTGGACCAGGCGAAGTTAAGATTGTCGAAACGACAGGCGTAATTCAGCATTGCAGGAGACACGAAGGATGAAAGGGAAGCGAATGTCTGCCAGCAAAACCGTAATGAAAAAGACTGTGGCAAAGCCAACGCGAAAAGCAGGAGAGCCTAAAGCTAGGCAAGCCAAGGTCTCTGGGGATTTTTCAGGACACACTGCGATGGAATCAATGACGGGGGAGATGCCTTCCGCGCAGGAATTTGGCGCGGATGATTTTCTGGAGCCGGATGATACCCTCATTGCCCAACAAGAAGAAGTTGATGATTCAATAAGCTTGAATGCGCATCTGACAACAGAGACCGGGGAAGACCCGGTGCGGTTGTACTTGCGGGAGATCGGTCAGGTGAAATTGCTTGGCGCCGACAGCGAGTTTCGCCTGGCCACGTTGATCGAAGGCGACCGCCTGGTTGCGACCTTGAACAAACTCAAACCACGCAAAGGGGTGGCGCATGCGGTCTCTGTGTATCACTCTGTTCTTTCAGAAGCGCTTACTTCCTGGGATCGGCTGGTTGAAGATACGGAACGCATCCAACACGACCTGCCAGACATGGCGCTGCTGCTGGCAGAAGCCCAGTCGCTTCATGCCGGATGGGAGTTTGATTCGCCATCCTATCTGCGCGCCTACCTGGACAACGGTCAGTGGGGCAGCGATCACTTATGGGATAACCTTGCCCGGCATGCATACAGTGTCTTTCTTAGTTTATATTTGCTTCCATTCAAGTATGCCGAGTGGTTGTTGGCGCATATCCGCGTTCATCACAGTTTTCCGGCCCAACGGACGTTGTATCGCAATTTGCCATCGCAGGACGAGCTGCTCTCTGAAATAGAAGCCGTCCGCAGCCGGGCGGCCGATGCGCATCAGGCGCTGGTCCGCGCCAATTTACGGCTGGTGGTGAGCGTGGCCAAGCGTTATCTCGGCCGCGGCATTCCACTGCTCGACCTGATTCAGGAAGGCAATATGGGTCTGTTACGCGCCATCGGCAAATTCGACCCCCGGCGCGGATTTAAATTCAGCACCTATGCCACCTGGTGGATCCGCCAGTCCATCAACCGTTCCATCGCCGAACAGGCGCGGACGATCCGCATTCCGGTGCATTTGTTTGAGTCGATTTCGCGCATCTTGCGGGCGCAGCGCCACCTTACGCAAATTCTGGGGCGCGAGCCAACCAATGAGGACCTTGCACTGGAGGTCGGCTACCTTTCCGCGATGGATGTGCAATCCATCTTACGCGCCCATGCCGAGAATAAACCCGTCCACCCGGGGTTACAGCGCAAGTTGGATATCGCCTCGCAAAAAGTGACCCGCGCCCTGCGCTCTGCGGAAGAAACCATCTCTCTCGAAGGTCCGGTGGGAGATGACGAATCCAGCGCATTGGGCGATTTTATCGAAGATGAAGATGCCCTCTCGCCGATGGACGCCGCGGCGCGGGACATGCTGCGCGAACAACTCACTCATGCGCTCGAGTCGCTTTCTGACCGCGAACGGGATGTGCTTGAACTGCGCTTTGGGCTCAAAGACGGCAAGGAGCACACCCTGGAAGAAGTCAGCCGCTTCTTCGATGTTACGCGTGAGCGCGTCCGCCAGATTGAGGCGAAGGCATTACGGAAGTTGAGGCACCCAAGCAAGAGCAGGGAGTTGAGAGATTATTTGGGGGATTAAAATTTCATCCAAC
>JACAEP010000275.1 GCA_013388795.1 Chloroflexota bacterium
CTGCGCTTGCTGTTGGAACTCGACGGCGAAGTCGTGGTCAACTGCATTCCGGATATCGGCTTTTTGCATACCGGCATCGAAAAAAATATGGAAGCCAAGACCTACCAAAAAGCCGAAGTGATGACCGACCGTCTCGATTATATGAACACCATGGGCAACAACCTCGCCTATGTGATGGCGGTCGAAAAATTGATTGACCTGGATGTGCCGCCCCGCGCGCAAGCCTTGCGGGTCATCCTTGTGGAGCTTCAACGCATCGCTTCGCATTTGGTCTTGATCGGGACATGGGGACTCGACCTCGCCGCCATGTCCATGTTCCTGTATTGTTTCCGCGAACGCGAACAGATCCTCGATATTTTTGAATTGGTCTCCGGTCAGCGCATGATGACCACCTATATCCGCCCCGGCGGTTTGTGGCGCGATGTGCCGGTGGAATTTGAAAACGCCGTGCGCGATTTTCTTAAAATTTTCCCCAAGCGCATTGATGAATATGAAAAGTTGTTGACGAAAAATCCACTCTTTATTGACCGCATGGTGGATATTGGCTACCTGAGCAAGGAAACGGCTCTTTCCTACGGGGTGACGGGTCCGAACCTGCGAGCCTCGGGCGTCAACTGGGACCTTCGCAAGGCAAGACCCTACATGGGTTATGAGCAATACGATTTTGATGTGCCCGTGTTAACGGAAGGCGATACCTATGCCCGATATTTGGTGCGCATCGAAGAATTCCGTCAGTCCCTGCGCATCATTGAGCAGGCGTTGAACAAACTGCCCATGGGACCCGTCCGCTCGGACAACCGCAAATTCGTCCCGCCGCCGCGCTCAGAGATCGGCGTCAGCATGGAAGCGCTGATCCACCACTTCAAGTTGTGGACGGAAGGCTTCCCCGCTCCGGACGCTTCCATTTATAGCGCGGTCGAGTCGCCGCGTGGCGAACTCGGCGTTTTGCTCGCTGGGGATGGCGGTCCCAAGCCGCGCCGCGTTCACATGCGCACCCCATCGTTCGACAACCTTGCCGTTGTCCCCGAACTGGTGAAGGGGCATTTGGTGGCTGACCTGGTTGCCATTCTCGCCTCGATTGACATTGTCCTCGGAGATATTGACCGATGAGCCTTGAAAAGAAATATTCGAAGGAAGTAAAACAGATCCTTGCCAAATACCCGCCGGAGCATAAACGCTCGGCGGTGATGCCGCTTTTGTATCTCGCCCAGCGCGAGGAAGGCTATGTCAATAAAGTGGCGATGAAAGACATTGCGCGCATCCTGGACATCACCGAAACGGATGTGGCATCCATTGTCGGCTTTTACACGCTGTATCACGACAAGAAAGCCGGAAAATACCGAATGCAGGTCTGCGCCGACCTGCCTTGTGCCTTGCGCGGCGCGGACGAATTCCTTGATAATCTGTGCGGGAATCTTGGCATCAAGGTAGGGGAGACCACTGAAGACGGCGTGGTTACGGTCGAAGCCGTAATGTGCCTTGCCGCGTGTGACCGTGCGCCCATGTTCCAAACGCAGGGACCGGACGGAATCAAATATCACGAGTACATGACCGTGGACCGCACGATGGAATTGATAGAAGCGTTGAAGGGAGGTAAGGAATAATGACCCACATCCTTTTACGCCACCGCGATATTCCCGATATGGATAAGTTGAATGTCTATAAGAAAAACGGCGGCTTTGCCGCCTTTAAGAATGCCGTCACCAAGATGAAGCCGAACGAAGTGACGGATGTGGTCAAGAACTCTGGCTTGCGCGGGCGCGGTGGGGCGGGCTTCCCAACCGGTATGAAGTGGTCTTTCATTGACAACAAGAACTGGCCCCATTATGTAGTCGCCAATGCGGATGAGTCCGAGCCGGGCACGTTCAAAGACCGCGAGATCATGGAAAACAATCCATTCCAATTTTTGGAGGGGTTGGCGATTGCCAGTTATGCGGTTGGCGCGAATGTGGCTTATATCTACCTGCGCGGCGAGTTTTGGCAGGTGGCTGCCTGGCTCGATGAAAAGATCGCGGAGATGGAAGAAGCCGGGTACCTCGGCGACAATCTCTTCGGCAAAGATTATTCGCTGAAAATTTACACTCATTTGGGCGCAGGCGCTTATATCTGCGGTGAAGAGACGGCGCTGCTTGAATCGCTCGAAGGCAAACGCGGACAGCCGCGCGTGCGTCCGCCCTTCCCGCCTTCGTATGGTTTATATGGCAAGCCGACCATCATCAATAATGTCGAAACATTCACCAATGTCCCAATGATCCTTGCGAATGGGGCAGATTGGTACAAAAGCATGGGCACTGCCGACAGCGCCGGCGTGAAGATATTTTCTCTTTCGGGACGTGTCCGCAAGCCGGGCAATTATGAATTGCCGTTTGGCGCCACCTTCCGCCAGTTGATCTATGAACATGGCATGGGCATTCAGGATGGACGCCCCATCAAGGCGATCATGCCGGCGGGGGCTTCCTCTTCCTTGATCGTCGTGGACGAAAAAGTGTTGGATACCCCGATAGATTACGCCGCAGTCCGCACACTGGGCGCAGACCTCGGCTCCGCCTCGGTGATCGTACTTGATGATACGGTCAACATGGATTGGGTCATCAACAAGACCATCCACTTCTTCAAACATGAGTCCTGCGGGAAATGCACCACCTGCCGCGAAGGCAATCACTGGATGCGCAACCTGACCGATCGCATTCATCACGGCAAGGGCTCCAGCGAAGATGTCAAACTACTCTTGAACGTCGCCAAGCAAATGCAGGGCAAATGCCTGTGCGCGCTGGGTGAGTTCTCGACCATGGCGGTGGTGACGGGCATCGAGAGATTCCCGGAGGATTTCAAGAAGGCGGTAAAGGCTTAAAGCGATACTAGATCATCGATACTCGGTTTTCGAAGTTCGAAGAACGAATATCGTTTCTCGGAGACTTAATGAGCAAACAAGTCACTCTCACGATCAATGGAAAACAAGTTACTGCGCCGGAAGGTTTTACCGTGGCGGATGCGGCAAAAATAGCAGGGATTGATATTCCTGTATTCTGTCATCACCCCAAACTCGAACCGGTGGGCATGTGCCGCATGTGTTTGGTGGAGATCGGCCGCCCGGTGCGTGACCGCGCCACGGGTCAATTTGTGATGGAAAATGGACAGCCCAAGATTCAATTCATGCCCAAGTTGGAAACCGCCTGTACCAACAGGGTGGAAGAGGGCATGGTCGTTCTTACACAATCTGAAAAGGCAACGGAAGGTCAACGCGGCACAGTGGAATTCCTTTTGACCTCGCATCCGCTGGATTGCCCAATCTGCGACAAGGGCGGGGAATGTCCGCTTCAGAATTTAACGATGGCTCACGGTCCGGGAAAGAGCCGCTTCAACTATAACGAGAAACAGCATCTGGATAAGATGGTTCCGCTCGGTGAGTTGATCTACCTCGACCGTGAACGCTGCATCCAGTGCGCGCGCTGCATCCGCTTTCAGGATGAAGTGGCGGGCGAGGCGGTGCTGGGCTTCGACGAACGCGGGCGCCATACCCAGATCATTTCCATTTCTGAGCCCGGTTTCGACTCGGTCTTTTCCGGAAACACCACAGATATTTGCCCGGTGGGGGCGTTGACCACGGTGGACTTCCGCTTTGGGGCGCGTCCGTGGGAACTCAAGGCTGAGTCATCCATTTGCACGCAATGCCCTGTCGGGTGCAATACCACGCTC
>JACAEP010000300.1 GCA_013388795.1 Chloroflexota bacterium
CATCGTCCAGCCTGCGGTGCCGCATCATGAAATCCCTGAGTTGATCGCAAATGCCGATATTTGCGTCGCCCCGCTTGCATTGAATGACCGCAATGTAACTCAGGGCGCGTGTCCGATCAAAATCCTCGAATACATGGCGGCCGGGCGGCCTTTGCTGGCTTCGAACATGCCCATCGTCCGCGAACTCGTCCGCGAGGATGTGGACGGTCTGCTCTTCTCGCCCAACGACCCCGAAGACCTGGCGCGGCAGGTAAGTCAATTATTGAAGGATGTGGAATTATCGAAGCGGCTGGCAGAGTCTGCGGCGGAGCATGTCCGCGAGAAATTCACCTGGCACGAGTCGCAGAAGAAGTTGGGCAAGGTGTTTGAGAGATTGGCAATTGATGATTAACTCACCTTACGCGCGTCTGTGTTTTCCTTGCGTTTTGACCGCGGACAGTGGGGCGCCATGCTTGCTCGTCAATCAGTCGTCGGCGGTCAGCCGTCGATTTTCCCTTAAAGCCGAGGCGTGGACTGCCTGTTGCGTAATATCAGCGATTAAGTAAATGTTTCTTTATAACTTATTAGACACAGACCACCGACCACAGACATCGGTCTGCCGTCAGCGGTCTGCTTGCGCTGATAAGTTCCTTTTGGGGTTTTGTTTAGGCGGTGAAGAGCGTAATTTGTGACCAGTTATGATGATATTCGCCCTGCCTGCGGGTTATGGCTTCGGGTTGTAAATGCAGGAACAGACTCCGTCGAATTCATAAGGATAATTGCAAACAATATCCTGACAGCTTGTGCCGCCATCTTCCTCATCGTCGCCGCCATTTTGATTGTCGCCAGGAGGAGGGACCTCGCAGTTGGTATAAGAGACTGTAATATCAACGCAGGAGTTGGTGTTGATTAATAGCGGAGAACAAAAGCCCTTTTCGTTGACATATTCGTTTTGACCGCAGCCGGGGTAATTTCCGCCGGTGGGCGCAACACAACATTGAGCCTGAGCGTCGTACGTGAACCCTGCCGCGCAGACAGGCGCCCCGGATGGCGCATTCCCGGCGCAAGTTCCTGAGGCCGGATCATAGTATGAACCGATGGGGCAATGTTCCCCATTTTTTGGACCGATATAGCCGCATAGCCCGCCGTTGCCGCCGGGTGTCCAACCTGCTGGGCATCCTCCCACCGACTCCATGCCGGGAATACCCCACCAGCATCCCCCGTTATCGTTGGGGGCGTACCCTGGCGGGCAGTCCAATTCCGCTGCAGACGGCAAATTGGAACATTCCCCGCAGACTTTCATTTGCTTGGGAAGGCTGCCAGGTCCGCAGGTCCACAACTCTAATCCATCTGTAACGCCGCCGTAATTGCATAGCGAACTTTTATCAGTGGATGAAAGCTGGCCGGATGTCAGGAAAATGTTCGCGTACGATTTACCAAATGCGCAGAACGCCTTGCCCTGCTCGAATTCGGGCGGGGCGCAACTGGCGGAATTTGAAAGGGAACCGTCTGCGCTTGGGATAATACCAATGGCGCTTGCCTGACAATAAGGCACTTGAATGACCGGCGACTGTACAACGCAACGGAATCCCAAATCGTCCCGGAATTTTTCTGGCTGCATGGACAGCCTGCGGGAAAGTTTGACTTCATTAGTAAAGGAATAATAGTTACTTGACCGGAAGGTTTTAGAGGTCCCGCTTTCCGGCCCCGTTGGGTCGGCGGCTGGGGAAACCGGGTAATAACTGGCATCGTACCAGTCAAACGTCCATTCAAACACGTTCCCTGCCATGTCAAACAGACCGTAATGAGAACGTCCATCTAGATACTGCCCGGCCGAGGTTGGAAATCCGATACAGTTGTTGAAGTTAAGCAAATCACAGGAGGGTTCGGCATCGCCCCATGGATAAACCTGACTCTCCGGTCCTCGCGCGGCTTTTTCCCATTGCGCTTCGGTTGGCAGGCTTCCTTGAATCCAGGAACAATAAGCGTTGGCCTGCTCCCATGACACGCCGGCCACAGGGACGTCCGCTTGGGTTGGCTCGTCTACGCCCAGAGCGCGTTTCGGGTCCAGCGGCGGTTCACAAGCCCCGCTGGAAACGCACAGCCCATACTGGCGGTTTGTGACTTCGCTCTGCTGGATCCAATAGGAACTCAATGTGACAGAGTGCGCCGGGTTGTCTGTCCCGCTTGCTTCGCCCATTTCGAAGCTGCCTTCAGGAATAAACGCCAGCGTGCTGCCGTCTACCCAAAGCATGGTCGCGCCCATGGTTGGCGCAGATATTTCTACCAGCGCGGGTTCGCTTCCGGATTCTGTTGCAGATGCATTTGTCGGAGCGGGCTCTTCTGCGGGCGCGTCCGTTGCATCCATGCCCTGTCCGCAGGATGTCAGAAACGCCACCATCGCAAAAAATAGAAGCAACGCAGTTTGTTTTCTCATATTTGCACCTTCTTAACGCGTAAATAAACCTTTTGCGTCAAGAGTATACAATTTTTTGCTTGTTAAGTAAATTGTTAAAATGTTACAGATATCGACCAATGACCGCAGACCATAGACCGCAGTCCGCCGTCGTTGGTCGGCTTTTGGCGTTAAATTTCTTTGGGCGTTCTACTTAGTACCCATAGACTATTGAGGAAAACGCCAGTTTACCTATAATTCCAGTGATACAACTGCTTTCTTTCAACCTGTGAGAGCAAAGAAACTTGATGAGAAGCAGGCAGGTCCTGCCAGAGTCTGTTGGGTTTTCTTTGAATTTTTCTTTAAGCAGATGAGTTTGCTATGATGGCAGGTTGGCAGATTGAATAACAAGACCACCCCTTCAATTCTGGAGAATTCCAATGGAAATTTTAGGCGGCGCTACAATTCTTATCACAATCATTACCATCGCCTGTTCTTGTTTATTTACGGCTGTCACTCTTGCTGTGACTGGTTTTATCATCTACAAAGTTTTTGGCAGCACCTTCAAGGGTATGGCTGGAAATCGTAACGTTCTTCAAACCGGTGTTTCTGCTCCGGCGGTGATCCTTTCGGTGCAGGATACCGGCGTGACGATGAACGATAACCCGCAGGCGCGCATCCGTTTGCGCGTGATGCCGATGGGTGGGGAGCCGTTCGAGGCGGAAGTGACCCAGATCGTCGGGCGTTTTCAGGTGGCAATGCTTGCGCCGAATGCGTCTGTGATGGTGAAATACGACCCGAACGATAAGACCAAGGTTGCCATTGAGTCTTTTGGCGGGATGCCCCCTGCTCCATAGCGGAGACGGTTGTAAAAATAAAAGACGCGGACATCAAATCCGCGTCTTTTTTGTTAAGGGGTGTTTGTGACTGCCGGGGTGGTGACGTCGCCGACGATAATCTGGACAAAAAGTGTGTCGCCGAAGAAGGAGCCGGTGTCGTCTGCCATTTGCCAGGCGCTTTCGATGATGCCGTTGACCCCGCTGGGGACGACGAGTTCGATGGAAATCTCACGCTTTGCGCCGGTGGGAATGGCTTCGGTTAGTGTGATTGTACCGCCGCGCATTGGGTCGCCGCCGACATGACGGAAGGTGAATCCCGCTCTCCAGGCGCAGCCGCCGATGTTTTGCACCAGCCAGGTCTTGGTGAATTTTTCGCCGGGCTTCATGCGCGTCCCGTCGGGGATGGTCACGTCTGAGATGTAGAGCAGGTTGAAACAGGGATTGGTGGTGGGCGAGGGTTCGGGCGTCGTCGAAAGCGCGGTCTCGGTGGCGGCGGGGGAAGCCGTCTGCGTGGGGAAAGGCGTGAAGGGGGCTGGCAGGCTCTCGGTCAGGGAAGAGGCGTAGGTTTGCACCGCCTGGGTGCGGATGGCATCCGTATCCACACCGGAGGTTTGATCCGCCCGATTATCGGCGCAGGAGAAGAGGAAGACCCCGGCGATCAATCCGAGGCTGATGAGAAGATACCTGAATTTCATGTTTTTATTTTTTCTCTCTTGCGAGCGCAATGCCGGTTGCGATTGCGCCGGTTAATTCCCAGATCGGCACGCCGATGAATTTGAGCGGGGCTATGCCGAGGATGACGATGGCGGTAAAGACGATAAAGGTCAGCCCGCGAAAGGGAACGGTCCAGCGGTAGAAACTTTTTACGTCGTTCAACGCGGCGAGGATGTAATAAATGCCCATGTTCACCGATGCCATCGAAGCGGCGGTCATGAAGGTTAAGGTGTAATCGAAACTTGCGCGGGCGGCGCGCTCCGCCACCTCGAACCCGAGCATGGAAAGCTGTAATTCAGGACGGATGATGCCCAATGCGCCGAGCAGGAATGCCATGACCCCAAAGATGAA
>JACAEP010000276.1 GCA_013388795.1 Chloroflexota bacterium
GCATGGAGCCGGTCGCCGCATGAGCCGCAAAGCCGCCATCAACTCCATCAGCAAGCGCGAGCGCGATGACTATCTCAAAGAGCGCGGAGTCACCCTGCTCGGCGGCGGCATTGACGAGTCGCCTCAGGCATACAAGCAGATCAAAGACGTCATCGCCGCCCAGCACGACTTGGTGGAAGTGATCGGCAAGTTCACCCCGCGTATTGTGCGCATGGCGGACGAGCCGGGAGATATTTAGTAAACAGGCACACAAAATGTGCGCCTGTTTTTTTGCGCATAAATGGAAAAAATACCTTCCTTGCAAAACCGCTTCAGCCTGGGTGAAATTGGCTGTCTTTTCGTTATAATGAACATATGCATATCCAACCCAAAGACCCCATTCTTCAAGAAACCCTGTTAGATTACTCGCAAGAGTCAGACCCCATTAAACGGAAGCAGCTGGAAGAATCCATTTGGCAGCGCTATGGCAGTGAAAACACTGCCTTCGTTTTAGATATGTCTGGGTTCTCGTTATTAACCCGCAAATATGGCATTGTGCATTACCTCTCCATGATCCGCCGCATGCAATTAACTGTCGAGCCGATCATTACCAATTACGGCGGGCGCATTATCAAATTTGAAGCAGACAATTGCTTTGCCGTCTTCCCAGAGCCAAGCACTGCCGCGCGCACTGCCATCACCATTCAACATGCCATGGCGGCTGCCAATCTATTAACCACAGAAGACATGGATATTCATGTATCCATCGGCATTGATTATGGCAAGATATTGATCCTTAATGACGATGATATGTTTGGCGACCCGGTTAACCGCGCCTGCAAAATGGGTGAAGATCTCGGCAAGGCGGATGAAATCCTCATTACCAAGGAAGCCATGGATATGATTCCCGAGGAGGCGCAGATCGAAGGAAAACCGATCGAAGTGAGCATCGGGGGGATGAACATACTGGCCTATCAGATCGTCTACCGGACAGACGCGGAAGAGGAGCAGCAGTAAAAAGACGAAGCGCCCGCCCCGTCGTTTCAACTACATCTTTTCCAAAACGCCAATTGCATTTTGAATGCGCTTTAAGCAAACATCACGCCCGATGATTTCCATGCTTTCAAACAGCGGCGGGCTGACCTTTTGCCCGGTGACTGCGACGCGCAGAATGCCAAATACTTGATTGGCGTTGAGTTTGCTTTCTTCGACGTATGCCCGCATGGGCGGTTCGCTTCTTTCATGACTGATATCTGGCTGCGCCGCCAAAATTTGATACACCCTTCGGGCGATTTCTGCCGACTGTTTGGCGTCCAGCCCTTTGGCAATGAGGTCGTCAGGAACAGGCGCGACTTCATCTTTGAAGAAGAAGGCCCCAAAGGAAATACAATCATCGAGGGTGGTGAGACGCTCGCGAATGAGCGGGACGATCTTCAGCAAAACATCGTCTTTGACGGCGAGTCCCTCACGGGCGAAGTAAGGCTTGAGGCGGGCTGCCAGGTCTTCGGTCGTCAGGAGGCGGATGTGCGTCGCGTTGAAGTGATCCAATTTTTGGAAGTTGATCGCGGCGGGAGAGGGAGTCAACGAATCGATGGAAAAGCGTTCGACCATTTGGTTCACGGTCATCACGTCATCTTCAGCGACGCCCCAGCCCATGAGCGCGGACCAATTCAAAACGCCTTCGGGAGTGAAACCGAGGTCTTGCATGTCTTTGATGAAAATGGAGTAGCCGTCTTTCATGGCTTGCGCCGCTTCGCGCTTGGACATTTTGCCCTTGCCGCTCGGCTTGAGAAAAACGGAGAGATGCACCCAAATTGGCTCTTCCCAACCGAAAGCGCGCACGATGTTGACGTGCAATGGGAAAGTGCCTAACCATTCCGAACCGCGCATGACGTGGGTGATCTGCATCTCATGGTCATCCACAATAGCGGCGAGATGATACGTGGGCAAGCCATCGGTTTTAAGGATGACCTGGTCGTTAAGTTGTTTGTTCTCGGTGGTGATGTCGCCGCGCAGGTGGTCGTGAGCAATGGTGACACCTTCTCGCGGCATCTTAAAGCGGATGGTGTATGGCTCGCCACTGGCGATTCGTTTGGCGGCATCATCGGGGTCGAGGGTACGGCAAGCGCCGTCATAATGCGGATTCTCTTTACGATCCATTTGTTCTTTACGAACTCGATCAAGCCGCTCAGGCGTACAAAAGCATGGATAGGCATGTCCCTTATCCACTAGAATTTTTGCGTGAGCTTGGTAAATTTCGCGACGTTCAGTCTGGCGGTAAGGACCATAAGGTCCGCCAATATCAGGCCCTTCATCGTAGTTCAAACCAAGCCAGCGCAGACCGTGCATGATCTCCTGCTCGGCGCCGGGGACAGTTCGTTTTAGGTCGGTATCTTCAATGCGGAGAATGAATTGCCCGCCGGTTTTCTTTGCGAGCAGATAATCATACAAGGCGACGCGCGCCGTACCAAGATGCATGTGGCCTGTCGGCGACGGGGCGATGCGAGTGCGTGCAGGTTTAATGGACAAAAGAAATAACTCCTGTTGAATTTTAGAACTCAAGGTCTTTTTGGCGCATGACCACAGATTCTACCAAACCAATACCGATCATAAGCGCGGTCAGACCGCTGCCGCCATAACTCACAAAAGGCAATGGCAAACCAGATACGGGTAAAAGGTTCAGATTCATGCCAATGTTCACTGCGCCCTGAAAAAATATCAGCGTGGCGACGCCAATGGCAAGCATGGAACCTGCCACGTCCCTGGCTTTTTGAGCTGCGCGAATACAACGCCAGATGATCACCCCAAGAACAAGGATGATGAGCCCCCCTCCTGCCATTCCAAATTCTTCAGAACTGGCGGCAAATATAAAATCGGTGTGGCGCACTTTTAGGAAGCGCAATTGAGTCTGCGTTCCATACCCATACCCTTCGCCAAAAATTCCGCCCGCTCCCACGGCGATCAAAGCCTGCTGGACGTTGTAACGATTTCCAAATGTATCGTTGGGGTTGGGTACGACAAAGTTCACAATTCTTTCCTGCTGATAGGCTTGCAAAAATGGAATTCGCACCCCAAGCACAGACAAGGCAATCACAGAGCCAAGCGCAAAAACTGCGAGCGCCGCGGCAATGACAACGTGACGGATCTGAATGCCATTAACCCATAGCATGACGCCTAAAATTACAGAAAGCACCATCACATTGCTCAAATTTGGCTGAAGAAGAATCAGGACAATAATCCAGGATGCGCGAAAGACCGCTCCAAACACCCAACGCAGGTTTCGGGGTTGATCGCGTGTCACATCAAAATAACGCGCCAGCACAAGGATGGCGACAATCTTGGCAAACTCTGTCGGTTGAAGAAATAACACCCCAACTTGGAACCAACGTTGAGCGCCAAAGGCGGTCTGCCCAAAACCTGTCAGCGTGACAAGGAATCCCAAGATCACCAGATGGATGGGACGATACAAAGACAGCCAGTAGCGGTAATCGACTGACGCAAGAATAAAGATCAAAACAACGCCCAGTAACGCAAAATACACCTGCCGTGAAGTGGATACAAGCAATACTTCGTTGCCTGCAATGGCAGACTGAATCATCACGACGCCAAAAGCAGATGCCAGAACGACCGCCCCCATCAATAGGAAATCAAAATTTCTCCAGGAAAGTCCGCGAGACATGACTTAAAAAAACATGGAATCAACCTGCACATAACGCAGTCCACTCCATGCTTATACCTCCACCGTCAACCTGCGCGATGACGCGATGAATTTTTCAAAGGAATATCTGCCACCAGCCGCTGGGCGCGTCCATCTTTTTCCAATTCAATGCGAACAGCATCTGGGTCAATCTCAATGTAGCGAGAGATGGCCTTCAACAAGTCATCTTTCAACGACTCCAACTGTCCGGGAGTCAGGTCGGTGCGATCATGCACCAGAACCAGCTGCAATCTTTCTTTTGCGCTGACAGCGCTGCGCTTTCGTCTGAAGAAGTCCATTTCACTTCCTCCCGGTCAGACGCTGAATGGCATTCCACAAGCCGCTTTGCGGGGCAAGGTCCATAAAGGGAATATCCTCGCCTTGCAAGCGTTTGGCAATATTTCTGAATGCCTGCCCGGCTTTACTTTTGCCATCGGTGACAATCGGTGTTCCGCGATTCGAACCGATGATGACCGCCTCGTCCTCCGGCACAATTCCGATCAAACGAATGCCCAACAGGTCCAGCACATCTTCGGCAGAAAGCATATCGTTGTTTTTTACCAGCGTTGGATTCAACCGATTAATAATCAGAGCCGGGCTTCCCTTTTCTTCTGCTTCAAGGATGCCCACCACACGATCCGCATCCCGCACCGCGCTGACTTCGGGGTTGGTCACGACCAGGACGCTATCGGCCGCCGCAATAGCGTTTCGAAAGCCGCGCTCAATACCTGCGGGCGAGTCGATCACAATAAAATCGGCATCCGCTCTGAGGTCCTTGCAGATGCGAATCATGTCCGATGGGGAAACGGCATTCTTGTCGCGAGTCTGAGCCGCTGGGATGAGATGCATCTCAGGGTAATGTTTGTCACGGATCATGGCCTGCTTAAGTTTACAGCGCCCTTCAATCACATCCACAATATCGTAAACGATGCGGTTCTCAAGTCCCATCACCACGTCAAGATTGCGTAAACCAATATCGCCGTCAATGCAAACGACACGTTTGCCATCCATGGCGAGTGCGGTGGCCAAATTGGCCACCGCCGTGGTTTTTCCCACGCCGCCTTTTCCAGAAGTTACAGTAATCACTTGAGCAGTCATATCATTTCCTAATCGTGGTTTCGCCGGTATGCCAGACTTCAGCGTGCAGTTTCCCTTCACTATTGATGCTGGCAATCTCCGGCTTTGGATCTTTTTGCGGCTTCAGCATTGCCGACGATTCATCTGCAATGCGCAATTGATTTGCGGAAAGGTCAAGCGCACAGATAAATGCCTCCCGGTCGCCTTTCGAACCGGCATGGATCACGCCTCGAACCCGCCCCCAAACGATGACGTTGCCTTGGGCTATGATCTCAGCGCCGGGGTTTACATCGCCAAAAATAACGACCGTGCCGGGATATTCGATCCGCGTACCAGAACGAACTGTCTTTGAGATGAAAAGAGCCGTGTCGTTCGAAACCGACTCAAGGACATGTTTGGTTTCTTCGGGGCGGGGTCTGGAAATGCGCGTGGCCAACCCAAGCAATTGAGAAGTATGCTCAGTGGTGGCAGATTCGCTGACTACCGCCCACAACGTAATGTTCCGCTCAGAAAGCCAGTCGCGCAGTTCAACCAAGTCATTCACCTTCAAGACCTGAGAACCCACATCCATGGCAAGGCGGGCGCCCTGAAAGAACGCAGAACGCTCATGAATTTGCATCATTAGCGCATTTCGCTGTTCTTCCCAGGAAGCTTCGGCAAAGGTTGCCAAAAGTCCGTCGCGAATACCCTTGATTTGGATGAGAGATTTGGTCGAGTCCATATACATGTCTATGGCGGTAGTGAAACGAAATTATACCTGATGAAGACATGGAATTTACGGAGACGGCGCGCCCTGCGCAATGTCCGAAGCCTTGATATCAAAGTAGGCTCTAATGACGCGGGCCACCATTGGGCCTGCCACGCTCGCCCCCTCGCCTCCATTATATGCAAACGCCACCACAACGATCTCCGGATCTTCAAATGGAGCATAGGCAACTGTCCAAGAATGGGTCGGCCATGCGCCAAAGCGGCAACGCTCCGCAGCCCTGGCGACATCATCGCAGTATTCTGCCGTACCCGTCTTTCCCGCCACAGCGATCGGGAAATCGGTAAACAAGTCGTAAAGCGTCCCAAACGAGGGATCGGTCACAGTCCTGCGTGTTCCAGCGCGCACGGCCGCCACTGTTTCAGGGTTTACAACTTTGAAATCATCTGTCAGCGTGCAGTACGGGCCTTCACAGGAATATTCCTGAATGAGCGGTTCTACAGTAATATCCCATTTCATATTCGGCGTAAAAGGAGAAATTTGGTAACTCCCCTCTGTTTGAAATTCTGTTACTGTAAAATCCTCTGGGTTGAACCACATCTCAACGACATTTCCATCCCCATCCGTCACCTGCCGGACAACCGTTGGCTGCATCAATTTTCCATTGTTGGCAATTGTCGCGCCAGACATCAACACCTGTAACGGCGTCGCCAGCACATATCCCTGCCCCACACTTGCAATATATGTATCGCCAGTGGACCAGTTCTCGCCAGTATTGATGCGTTTCCACTGCGGGTCAGGGATTAAGCCATCCTGCTCGCCTGGCAGTTGTATCCCAGAAGGCGCATCGTACCCTAATGCGCGGGCATACTGCTGAAGTCGCTCAATCCCCAAACCCTGCGGAATCTCATCTTCGAAACCACCGCCCAATTTATAAAAACATACATTACTGGAATATGCGATACATTGCAGGAAAGACAATGCGCCAAAACCTTCCGGGCGCTCCTCGAAAATATAATCAACGAACGGGCGCGTGTTGCGGTCTGTACAGGGGTCGTTGGGGTTAAAACGCTCACAAAGTAAAAGCTGCCCCGGCGCTTGGATAATTGAGTCTAAATCCACCACGCCTTCATTGAATGCGCCAGTTGCAGTGGAAAGTTTAAATGTAGAACCCGGCGGATATTCTGCCGAGATGGCGTTGTTCAACAGGGGTTTACGGGGATCCTGACTGAGTTGTTCGTAATAATACGCGGGGATAATGCGGCTTAGGCGATTATTCTCATAGTTCGGGTAGGAAACCATGGCTAAGATCTCGCCCGTTTTTGGATTCATCGCAACGATCACCCCGCTGGAAATACGCACCGTACCAAAATAAGTATTCCAAAACCGAATCTCTTCCTGCAGCGTCGCTTCTGCCGCAGCCTGCAGACGTGTGTCAATGGTCAGGTATACATTATGCCCAGGCACAGGCGCAATGGGTGGCTCAAGGTTGCGAATTTCCTGCCCGGCAACATCCACTTGCACAACCCGCAATCCATTCCTGCCCGCCAAAATATCCTGTAGAGAAGTTTCAACTCCAGCATAGCCAATCTTGTCGCGGTTTGGGACAAAACCGCGCGCGCGCAATTCCTCCTCCTGAGAAGCAGGGATTGGACCCAAAAAACCGATGAGATGCGCTGTCAGCGACCCTGTGGGGTAATCTCTCACTGGCACAATCTCGACCGTCACGCCGGGCCAGTCCACTTTTTTTTCTTCCACCACCCGGGCTATTTCCTCGGGAACATTACACTTGATCTTGACAGGGCTGTATGGCGCCAGCGTATCCTGCAAGGCAACAAGCTGGGCGATACTTGGTCCTGGCACACATGCCGCAAAAAGTTTTGCCTCCTCCAATGCCTCATCGGTGATCGGCCCGCCGACCGGCACATCGATCAACTCGGAAAGCTCGCGATAAATACGTTGGATATCAGAGTCATCCACCGGAAGGTTGGCTGGAGTAATCACCACATTGTACGCGGCGACGTTTCTTGCCAGCACATAGCCATTGCGGTCGTAAATAATACCGCGCGGCGCAGGAACGCTGACTTCAAGAGTGTAATTATCCACCGCTCGAGTGCGATACAAGTCTGCATCAATGACCTGAAGATTGACAAGGCGGATCACAAAACCTGTCAGGGTCAATGCGACCACCGCATAGAGGACTCCAAGCCGCCACGGCTCAAACCGAACCGGGCGTGATTCTGAACCAGCGCTCATTCCTACTCCTCAACCGGGTACACCCAATAAGAAAGGTCACGTATCGTGGCAAAAACGGGAATGGCAAGCAGCATGTTCAACAACAAACTTGGCAGCGTGATCAGCCCCAGCACATCGCCAAACACGAATGGCGTTCCCAGAAAACGTAATACTGCAAAGGATAACACATGAAAGGATAATGTACCCAGGAATACCACGCTAAACATAGCCAGCAGCGGAGCCTGCCAAACCCGCCGTTGAAGAACTCTGGCAAAAAGCACGACGCCAAAATAACCAATGAAGATGACCGGCAGCGGTAAGCTTGAAATAAACCCAACCAACAGGCAAATCAATACCGCCCAATGCCAGGATGAATCCACACGGCCTTGCAATGACCAGGCAGCAAGGACCAGCAATGGCAAGTCAGCATACCCAGAAAGCAGCTGCACCTGGCTGATAATAGAGGTCTGTAAAAGCGCCACCAGCCCCAAGAGTGGGAAGGCAATTAAATTTCGCATGTCAAATCAGGGAGCAGGGGTTGCCTGCGGTTCGAGCGGCGCAATATCCACCGGGCGGAAGTTGGTAATGACCAGAACGATCTCAAGGCGGGAAAAGTCGACGGCAGGTTGAACTGTCGCTTGCTGGAACAGTTCAAATTCCAGAGATCGAACCGTGATAACCTGTCCAATAATAAGATCAGCCGGGTACCCTCCGCCCAGCCCGGAGGTGAGAATCAAGTCTCCAGCCTCTACTGTTACGTCTTGAGAAATGAGATCAAGGGAAAGATCGCCGGTCACGGAGCCATACAAAACTGCATTTGTATCGGCATTTTGCAAGTACACATTGACTGCCGACGCCGGGTCTGTGATCAACTGAATGCGCGCAGCGTCTGCAATGACTGCATCAATGCGTCCGACCAAGCCCTGATTCGTCACAACCGGCATGCCGCGTCGTATGTCATCATTGGAACCGCGGTTGATAATAATGTAATGTAAAAATGTACTGGGGTCACGACCAATGACCGAGGCGGCTTTATACGTACTCTCGGGATTCGAGCGGGAGAAATCTACAAGGGCTGCAAGAATCTCGGTTTCATTGACGCGTTGTTGAAGTTCGATCACCTGAGCCTGCAGCTGGGAAACTTGCGCTTCCAATTCCGCGTTTCGGGTTCGCAGCGTAACGATATCGCGCGGCGCGGTGAAGAAATCTTGAAAGCCAAGAAAGCGGCTGGAGATCCAGGTCTGGATATCCACCAACGCCGAAGTAAAGCCTCTAGAAGCAGACCCAAGCGCCCCGCTAAAGGCAAGCGCCAAAATCCCCCCAATCACCAAAAAGATAATCGTTGTTTGTAAGGAACGAGAATTCATTCGTAAAGTTTTGTAACGTTGAACAGCAACATGCCGCAAAAGTCGTTATTCAACTCGGGTTTAGACATGACGGGTACTGCCGCGTTCCAAACCAATCAAATACCGCGAGAGACTGTCAAGGTCTTCAAACACCGTCGCCGCGCCGCGCGCAACGCAGGTCAACGGGTCTTCCGCAACCCATACACGCAATTTCAATTCATCGGTCAGGCGTTCTGCCAAGCCTTGCAAAAGCGCCCCGCCGCCCGCAAGGCAAATACCAATATCCATTAAGTCTGAAACAATCTCAGGCGGGATTTCGTCCAACGCATCGCGCGCAGTATCAATAATGACCTGCACTGAACCTGAAAGCGCTTCACGAATTTCAACAGAAGATATTTGAACAGTTTCCGGCAAACCTGTCACCAAATTTCTACCGCGCACTTCCATTGTTTTTTCAGGCTGAAGAGGGTATGCCGAACCGATCTGCCACTTGATCTGCTCTGCAATTCCAGAGCCTATCAATAAATTGTACTTGTTCCGCAAGTATTGGGCTACATCCTGGTCCATCTCATCGCCCGCTACACGCAAAGAACGAGACGCCACCACACCGCCCGTAGACATCACTGCCACTTCGGTCGTTCCGCCGCCAATATCCACAACCATGGAGCCACGGACCTCCCCAATAGGCAGACCGGCTCCAATCGCCGCCGCAATAGGTTCTTCAATCAACATGGCTTGGCGCGCCCCAGATGCCATCACCGCATCGTATACAGCCCTTTTTTCCACTTCGGTTACGCCGGTTGGCAGCCCAATGATCACCCGTGGGCGTGGGAGCGGGACAACACTCTGTTCATGCACCTTGCCAATGAAATATTCAAGCATGACGCGTGTTACATCAAACTCAGCGATCACGCCATCGCGAATAGGCCGCACCACCATAACGTTGGCAGGGGTACGCCCGACCATTTCCTTGGCTTCAAGACCAATGGCAAGGGGTTGACGCAATTTCTTGTCAACGGCCACCCAGGAAGGCTCGTTGATCACGATGCCCTTGCCGCGAACATGCACAAGCGTGTTTGCGGTGCCAAGGTCAATCGCAATATCGAGCGAAAAAAGGCCTAACAGCCAGTTGATAGGGTTGAAGGCCAAATCAGGCTCCTATGATACAGGGATGGAACAGAAATAACAATGGCGTTATTATACCATGAGGATAATCTTACGATTTCGGTAGAAATGATGCGGTAAAAAGGGTAAAATCAGGTAAATTTTTCTACTTGGAGGAGCCTATGTCTACATTTACCATTGTGACCGACAGCACGTCGTATATCCCCGCAGATATTGTAAAGCAATATGAAATCATTGTTGCCCCACAGGTTCTCATTTGGGAAGACAAAACCTATCGCGATGGGGTCGATATCCAATCATCAGAATTTTACAGCCGCTTGCAGACCGCCAAAACGATGCCATCCACCTCGCAGGTATCTCCTGCCACAATGCAGGAAATCTTCCAAGGAGCGGTGGATAAGGGGCAGTCGGTTTTGGGTATTTTTATATCTTCCAAACTTTCGGGCACTCTGCAATCTGCCATTCAAGCGAAAGACATGATGGGCAGCGCTGGAGATAAAGTAACATTAATCGACAGCCGTTCCACTGCCATGGCATTGGGGTTTCAAGCCTTGGCCGCCGCCCGCGCCGCAAAAGCCGGAGCCAGCCTGGAGGAATGCGCCGCCCTGGCTGAAAAAGCCCATGAACGCACCGGCGTGTTCTTCGCCGTGGATACTCTTGAATTCCTGCACCGTGGTGGACGTATTGGCGGCGCGCAGCGCTTTATTGGCGCGGCTCTGAACATGAAACCGATTCTAGCCCTGAAAGACGGCAAGGTCGAAGGCGTGGAACGCATCCGCACCAAAAGCAAGGCGCATGACCGCGTGCTGGACTTGGTGACAGAGCAAGTAAAGGGTAAAACAAATATTCATATTGCCACCCTGCATGCCAACGCCGCAGACGATGCCAGAAAATTGCTTGACCGCGCCACGGCGCAACTATCTCCAGTTGAGACGCTGTTTACCGAGGTCAGCCCAGTGGTTGGGACGCATACAGGTCCCGGCACAGTGGGGCTTGCCTACATGGTTGATTAATATGTCTGCGCAGAAAAGCCTTTCCTCTAAAAAAAGAAGGGCTTTTCTGTATTTTATGCAACCTTGTTTCTTGGTCTACCGAGTATCGGGAGACTTGACCCATGAAACACAATTGGAATGCGCCGACCAAAACGATTCAGCGAAAGTAAAATTTGAAGACTGGCAAACCGGCTCCGGTTTAGGAATCGAGCCGGGTGATTTTTATTCTCACAACCATGACAGGTTATAATCC
>JACAEP010000307.1 GCA_013388795.1 Chloroflexota bacterium
CGAGGAAGGTGCTGCCTGCGTCGCCCATGAAAATTTTGGCGGGTGACCAGTTGTGAAAGAGAAAGCCCAAACTGCCCGCGCTGACGGCGAGCGCGACCCAATAGACAAAGTGTTGATTTGCGTTCGTGGCGAGGAACATCCAACCGAGGGCGGCGGCGAGTGCGACACCGCCTGCAATGCCGTCGATGCCGTCCATGAAATTGTAGGCGTTGGTGAGACCGATGATCCACAGGATGGTGATGATGAAGCCGACCGCGCCGAGTGGAAGTTGTCCGAAGAGCGGAATGGTGACGGATTTGAAATAGCCCATACCAAGCACGGAGGCGAGAGCGACCAAACCTTGCACCGCAAAGCGGACTCGTGGGCTGAGTGAATGGACGTCATCTCGCCAGCCGAGGTAGGCGATGACCGCGCCACAAATGAGGTAGATGAGGCTGTGAATGAGATTGGAGTTGAAAGCGGCTACACATCCCGCCGCAAGGACGACGATGACGATGGCTAGTCCCCCGCCACGTGGAGTGGGCGCGGAATGGGAACTGCGCTCGTTGGGATGGTCCATGATGCGGCGGCGTTCGGCGTATTGACGGATAATCCACACGCCAAGGGCGGAGAGGATGGTGAGGAGTGCGAAGATGAGGATGGAGGTCACGGGGGGTGATTCTAAACGAGAAATCGGTTCGTGCTTAATCTGGGAGTTGATTCGGTTTCGATAGGCTTTTTCTTCTCCTTTGCTCGTCCCGACGGTTAATGAACCTGGAGACTGACTGGGCTGGAAGGTTGCCAATGCCGTAAATCTAAAATCGTTCGAAATCACATTGCCTGTGCCATTCTAGTTTGGGTACGTCTCAAACAGGTGGCTACCGAGAGCCAGCAAGCGGTCTATCACCTCAATTGTGAATTGCTTTCTGATTATTTGCGCCAATGACTCAAGTCACCCGCTATTCAAATGACTTTTGCTTAGGTCCTAATATCTATTCCTCGATCACCCGCACGAACACATATTCCGCTTTTGCGCCGCTCGGGTCGGTCAGCACAAAGGATTCGGGAAACACAGGCGTCGGCGGCGGGGGCGGAGGCTCAATCTCCTTAAAATTATTACACACCGCCACTCCCTTGTGAATGTATGCCATCCAACCCGTCTCAATCAGGTTCACACCATCCACCGAAGTAACGCGCAGCCACTTATCCCCTTTTTTTACCTCAGAACCATCTGCAGCCGCCTCCCAAAGCTCATCGCCAACCACGAGCTGTCCGCGATTGTAAGAGGTGATCACTGCTGCAAATACATTGTGATCCGTTCGCAGCCGCGTACCGTTGTTGATCGGGGTCATGCTGTAGGCGCTCATAAAACTCTCCTGTATTCTACAAGTGTATCGCCGAATTTTGCAAGAAGGGTGGCTTGGGCTTGCGGAGCGGGGTAACGCGCTAGGAATTCTGCTTCACTGCCGTTGAAATAATTCAGGTCGATCTCGCGGCTCTCCACTCCAAAGAGGGCGCCATCGCCATCATCGGTAAATTGCCACATTAGCCAGTCCTGCCAAATAGGCGGAATCAAGGGCGGAGTGGGGTTGTACCAGGCGATCCAAAGCGGGTATCGAGCAAAATAATTAACCCCGGCGGCAAATTCCTGCCAGTAGTAATAGCCGGTATAAACGCCCAGTTGTTTCTCAGGCAGCAGGGCGCGAATACGCTCCATAAAATCGAACCAATTGCGCCAGCCTCCAAAAGGGCCGCCGTAGCGATCTTCAAAGTCGCACCACATTTCCATTTCGCCGGGGTCGCTGCCGAGAACTTCCACATATTTTTCTGCTTGGCGTTTGGGGTTTACGCGGCTGTCGTAAAACCAATAAGACCCGCGGATCAACCCAGCCTGCCTGGCATTCCCCCACGACGTGTTGAACACACGGTCTTCAAAGGCGCCCTGTCCGGCGCGGATGATGACTCCGCGGGTGAGGGTTGCCATTTGTTGAAAGTTGATTGGTTGCAGAGTGGTTGGGTCATCCTGCCAGAAACTGACATCCGGCAGCTTAAAGTTTGCAAGAAACTGGGTTCTTTTCTGCCGAATGACGGGCTTGGGCTGGCAGGGTTGCTCGCTCATGGATGACATCAATTATATATCATCCAATCCATAAATGGTCACAGCAATCTTGATGTTATGAGCGCTGTGACCGTCCGCGTTCATAGCAAGGATCGATCAGTTATTCAGCGCCCCTTGATTGACCCAGTCGATAATAATCTGCAGTTCTTCAGGCGTCAGCGGAGCGCCGCGAGTGGGCATTTCACCTTCCACAATCAATTGCACAAAAAGGCTGTCGTTTGCATCCCCGGCAGTGATCACTGGTCCATTATCAGACCCGGCAAAGAGGCTATCGTAGGTGCGCAGATCTAAACCCTCACGAACCCGCTCGCCGCCATGACATTTGACGCATTTTGCTTCCAGAATAGGAAGCACGTCATTGGCATAACTGACGCCAGACGCTGTTTGCGCCTCTGTCGCCGGGACGGTTGTTGCTGTTTGCGTTGGCGCTTCTGTCGCCGGGACGGTTGTTTCCGTTTGTGTTGGCGCTTCTGTCGCCGGAGCCGCTGTCGGCTGGGCGGGGGGCTCGGTAGCCGCAGCAGGTTCAGGTTGAGTTGGAGCCGCGCTCCCTCCGCAGGCTGAAAGCATTATCGTGATTGTTACAAATACAGGTAAAAGGGTTCGTTTCATTTTTTCTTCCTCATGGTTTTGTTTTTCTGAGTCTAAAATGGGATGATGAAAAGTGGATGAAGAAATTGTGTTTTTTCTTACTTGCGTGGTGAGCATCTACGTTCAAGGTGATACTCCAAACGGATATGCCATTCTTCGCCGCGTCTGTAAAGCAGCACATGTGCCACTTGCAATGCCCCGATGCTCTTTGAGAGGGCGGCGCCTCACCTCATGTGTCCGCGCTGCCCTTGCGGCAAAACCTGTGAGATTTTACGCAAGGAAGGTATAATCTATGGGCTTCGCTAAAGGAATTCTTACTTCAAGGCTGCATATGATTGGTGCAATTTCACTTCCAACCGAATATTGGTTAAATCTTCAAATCACTCCACAAGATGTAGAAAATTTACAGACCATTCTTTTTGAACAGGAAACGCCGTTGACCACGCGCGATCTCGTTTCACACTTCATCGAAGCGCGCATCCGTGTGGAACAGAACTTATTGGAAAGCAAACAAAAGGCGGCTGGCAAACCCTACCTGCCCAGGGAAAAATATTCCGTCGGCGAGCGCCTGGCTTTTCCTGCGCTTGGCTGGTTGCAGGGCGAGGTTTCCATGGTGCGCCCGGGGCGCAACCCATCTGTCGGCGAATTCGATGTCATTACTGTAAAGTTTGATGATCAGTCGGCGCGGATGTTTGCAGCGGCTCTTGGTTCGCATGGCTTGAATGATGCCCCCATCGAAAAATCGAGCGACTCTGGCGCGGAGGTAAATACGATCCTGACCGAACATGGCGCCTCGATTGAGAAAAAATTAGAGACGGCATTTGCTTCGGATGAAACGCTGGTAAAGATTGCCGGGCGCTGGTTTCCCCGCGTGCTTTTGGTGGATATTAACCAGGGTCAATTGAATCTCGTCGAAGCGGTATTGGATATGGCTGGCGGTGAACCGCTTGCGACAACCGAGTTGATGAAAGACACCGAACTGCCCACGGACGTGAACCCCAAGCTGGTTGAATTCTCATTGAATTATGCCTTGCAGGACGATGATCGTTTTGATGAGGTAGGCCCGGCCGGGCAGGTGCTTTGGTGCCTGCGCCGCCTCGAACCCGACTTCGTGCGGGAAGTGCCGCCGCCGCTTCGCTATGTTGAAGTTGAGCACGACCGGAACGTGCTTACCCCGGAAATGCTGGCGCTGGAAGCGCAATTAGATGATGAGCTGACGCTTGTCGATGGCGCTGACACGCGCGAAGATGTCTCCGCGGTCACAATCACCTTGATCTACCCGCATCTGCGGGCGGGTACCCTGCCCGTCTCGCAGCGGACGCGTAAACTCTTCCCAACCGCATATGAAACGCCGCGGGTACGCTTTACCCTGGTGGATGGCAAGACCAAACAACGCATCCCGGCTTGGGTGGTGCTTGAACACGGCTATGTCTTCGGCTTGCGCGAATGGTATAAGGCGCATCAGTTGATCCCCGGTTCATTGGTGCAGGTCCGTAAAGGCGAAAACCCCGGCGAAGTGATCGTCGAAGTGAAGACCCAGCGATCTTCCAAAGATTGGGTGCGTACCGTCATGGTCGGTTCAGACGGCGGCTTTGTGTTTGCAACCCTCAAGCAGCCGATCACAGCAGAATTCAATGACCGCATGGTCATCCATGTACCCGATTTCAAAGCGCTCGACCCGATCTGGGAGAAAAAGCGCACATTTGATGAGTTGATGATGATAGTGATGCGTGAGCTTTCCAAGTCTAACCCACAAGGGCATGTCCATGCGCAGGAACTGTACGCGGCAGTTAATCTGGTTCGCCGTGTTCCGCCCGCGCCTATATTTGCGGCATTGGAATCTCACCCGGCGTTCAGTCATGTCGGCGACTTGCATTTCCGCCTCAATGAAGAGGTGATGGCATGAGTCTCTTAAAACCTTCAATTAATACGCCTTTTCATATTGATTTTGATTGGTGGAAGCAAAATGAACGCGACTGGCATGTGTTTTTGCGTTCTTTCCTGTGCGCCGAGCATCAGGAAGTTTTTACAAATGTTGAAGAAGGTGAATTAATCGATTGGATCGACCCGCAAACCGCAGAAGTGAAACAAGTGGATGGCGTTCAGCACGCGCTCATGAGTCACTGTGCGCAGCTACCCGACTTTCTGGACCAACGCACAGCCATTGTCGAAGCCGTCTTCCGCTCTTTTCTGGCAAATGGCAACATTCCCATGTCTGCAGAAGAATTAAGCAAAAAACTTGGAAAACCCGCAGAAATCATCCTTCGCACCATTGCGGGTCCGCGCGTCTATCGCGGCTTGCGCCCCATGCTGGGACAGTCTGCCGACTCGGCATAGACGCGGTAAAATAAAACTGACAGGGATTCATCAAAGCAAGATTCTCCCTGTACTGCCTAATTTGCCCCCGTAGCTCAATGGACAGAGCATCTGCCTTCTAAGCAGGTGGTTGGGAGTTCGATCCTCTCCGGGGGCGCCTGCTCAAAAGAGTCAAGGAGTCATTCCATGCCTACCGTGATCCGAAAATCGCGCGAAACACTCATGGAAGTGCGGCGCGGCATCCTGCATGCGGTCAGCTGGCAGGTGAAATCCAACGTCTGGGAGCCTCCCACCGATGTCTATGAGACAGAAGAGGAGTACATCGTGCGCATGGAGATCGCAGGCATGCGCGAAGAGGACTTCGATGTCTCGATCCAACATGATACGCTCATTATCACCGGCAATCGCCCGCATTTTCCCGCAAGGCGCGCCTATTATCAAATGGAAATCCGTTCCGGCAGATTCGCAACTGTGATCGAACTGCCTGGTCATGTCAATGTGGATCGCGCCCTGGCGGAATATCAGGATGGCTTTCTGACCATCGCACTCCCGAAAGAAACTTCCCAATAAGGTTGATCTCAATGCCTGCTCAAAAGTGGCAAACCGGCTTGCAAAACATTCTCCAGATCATGAACGAATCAGAAGAAGGATTTATAAATCGTTTCAGTTCCTCGTTTTCTCTCTTTCAGCAAAAAAAGAAGACGGCTCTCACGACCCTCAAGCGGAGGGCGGCGGAGATAAACTTACCCTCCCCGATACTCTGCCCATCCTGCCCTTGCGCGGTGTGGTTGTTTATCCAAACACAGCGGTCCCATTAACGGTTGGTCAGCCGCGTTCCATTAAGCTGGTAGATGATGTTGTTGTGGGAGATAAACTGGTCGGGCTGGTGGCTGCGCTCAACCCTGAGCAGGAGATGCCCGGTCCGAATGATCTCTATCGGGTTGGAACGGTAGCCACCGTTCATCGGCTATTGCGCGCGCCTGATGGAACCGTGCGATTGCTGGTACAAGGCATTGAACGCTTCCGGCTGGGCGAGTTTATTGAGCAAGAACCCTATCTGCGCGCCCGTATCCTTCGCGCGCCAGAGATTGACGAAAAGAACATTGATACTGATGCGCTGGCTCGCAATGCCCGCGACCAGTTTCAAGCGATCACTCAGATGATTCCCTCCTTTCCGGAAGAATTGGCAACCTCCATCCTTTCGCTTGAGGACCCGCTTCAAACGGTGTATACCATTGCCAACTTTCAGCGCATGGAGTTGAAGGATGCCCAGGAGATTCTGGAGCTTGATTCGGTATACAACAAGCTGAAGAAGTTAATCACTCTACTCGTGAGAGAGGCGGAGGTCCTGCAGATCGGGCAAAAGATCCAGAATGAGGCGCGCGGCGAGATCGAAAAAGTCCAGCGCGATTATTTCCTCCGCGAGCAGATGAAAGCCATCCAACGCGAACTGGGGGAAAGAGATGAGCAGTCGGTTGAGATCGAAGAATTCCGTAAGAAGATTGATGAAGCAAAAATGCCGGAAGAAGCGGACAAACAAGCCCGGCGTGAACTGGATCGACTTTCACGGTTACCCCCTGCGGCGGCGGAATATGGCGTGATTCGCACCTATCTGGACACGCTGGTTTCGCTTCCCTGGTCTGCCAGCACAGCGGACAATCTAGACGTTGCCCATGCCCGCAGAGTGCTGAATCAGGATCATTTTGGGCTTGAAGACGTGAAGGACCGCATCCTTGAATTCCTTGCAATCCGCAAACTGCGGCTTGACCGCATCCATGACAAAAAAGAAGAATCTACTGATTTAATCCGCCGCGAACGCGAAGGGGTCATACTATGCTTCGTCGGCCCGCCTGGCGTGGGCAAAACGTCTCTTGGGCAATCCATCGCCCGCGCCATGGGTCGCAAATTCATTCGCGCCTCCCTAGGCGGTGTGCGGGATGAAGCCGAAATTCGCGGACATCGCCGGACTTACATTGGCGCCATGCCCGGGCGCATCCTGCAATCGTTGCGGCGTGTGGCTTCTACGAACCCTGTCTTTATGCTCGACGAAGTGGACAAGCTCACCAACGATTTTCACGGCGATCCATCCTCTGCCTTGCTTGAAGCGCTCGACCCGGAACAGAACAGCGAATTTCGCGACAATTACCTTGAAGTTGCTTACGACCTCTCACAAGTTTTCTTTATTGCGACAGCCAATACATTGGAATATATTCCCGGACCCTTGCGCGACCGTATGGAAATAATCTACCTCTCAGGCTATACAGAATCCGAGAAGATGTCCATCGCGCGGGGGTATCTCATTCCGCGCCAAATCCGTGAAAACAGCCTGCGCGCCAACGAGATCGCCTTCAACGACGAAGCCTTGCGGATGATCATTCGTCAATATACGCGTGAAGCCGGGGTGCGTAATTTAGAGCGTAAGATTGGCGCGGTTTGCCGCAAAGTAGGCACACGGATTGCAGAAGGCAAAAAGAAAAAATACCGCATTAATCCAAAACTTGTGGAAGAATTCCTTGACAACCCGATCTTCCTCGGGCCGGAGGAACTCAACAAGCGTACCTCCATCCCCGGGGTCGTACCGGGTCTTGCATGGACATCCTTTGGAGGCGATATTTTGCTGGTGGAGGCAACCTCCATGCCAGGCGGGCGCGGATTTCAGATCACCGGTTCCATTGGCAATGTCATGCAAGAGTCGGCGCGCGCTGCGCTTTCCTATGTTCGCTCACGCTCCACCTCGTTTGGAATTTCGCACGAATATTTTGACAAGCACGACATTCATATGCATGTTCCGGCAGGCTCACAGCCTAAAGACGGTCCATCTGCGGGCGTCACCATGGTAACCTCACTTGTGTCGCTCATCTCCGGACGGAAAGTCAAACCGCAGGTTGGCATGACCGGCGAGATCACCCTGCGGGGTCAGGTTTTGCCCATTGGCGGGGTCAAGGAAAAAGTGCTCGCCGCGCACCGCAGTGGATTAACCACCATCATCCTGCCCAAACAGAACGAGAAAGACCTCGACGACGTCCCGGATGAGATTCGAAAAACGATGAAGTTCATTTTCGCTGAGACAGTGGAAAATGTCATCAGCTCTGCGCTAGAAAAACAAAAGACCAGGAAGAAGCCGGCAGCAAAAACAAAAACCACAAAACAGAAAGCAACCCGGAATGCCAAAATCAAAAGTACTAATCGCCGAAGATGATTTCACCATGGTGTCCCTGCTCACCACCCTCTTGAAAATGGAAGGTTATCAGGTCGCTTCCCTTGATGCGGATGGCGATGTGCTGGAAGCCGTGCGTAGAGAAACCCCGGATGTTCTGATCATGGATGTTCACTTGTTCGGCCAGAATGGGCTCGATATATTGACGGCGCTTCGAGAGTCAGAAGAGACCCATGCCTTGCGGGTAATCATGTCATCCGGCTCCAATGTAAAAGAAGAATGTATGCATCGCCGCGCAAATGGATTCCTGATGAAACCTTACATGCCCGACGACCTTTTTAAACTTCTAAAAAAAGTACTTGCAGCATGACGCTCGAATATCACATCCGTCAATTCCATTTTGACGATGATTACGAGCCCGTACTGGCTCTCTGGAAAAGCGTCGAAACCGGCATGCAGGTCGGCAGGTCAGACTCGCCCGAAGAAATCAGGAAAAAGATACAGCGCGACCCCGATCTTTTCCTCGTGGCAGAAACCAAAACTCAAATCATTGGAACTGTCATCGGCGGTTTTGACGGAAGACGCGGCATGGTCTATCACCTGGCTGTCCATCAAGAATTTCGCAGGAACGGCGTGGCAAAAAACCTGTTGGCAGATTTGGAAACACGTTTGCAAGCGAAGGGCTGCCTGAAAGTCTACCTGCTTGTTCTGGCAGATAACACCGCCGCCATGTGCCTCTATGAAGAGTGTGGTTGGAAGCGCCAGCCAGCCGACCTTGTTTTTTCCAAAGAGTTTTGAATGATTCGATTTGGGATTATCACCCTTTCCGACCGTTCCTCACGCGGCGAAAGAGAAGACCTCTCTGGACCGGCCCTCGCCTCATTTCTCCAAGCCGAAAATTGCCTTGTCTTAAAAAAAATCATCCTGCCAGACGATGAATCAGCGCTGCGCCAAACCCTCACTGCCTGGGCCGACAGCGGCGAGTTCGACGTGATTCTAACCACTGGCAGCACCGGCTTTGCCCCTCGCGATATTGCACCCGAAGCGACAAAGTCCGTCATCCAAAAAGAGGCGCCTGGCCTTGCAGAATGGATGCGCGCCGAATCCCTGAAGAAAACCAAACATGCCGCACTCTCACGCGCCGCCGCTGGCATTCGTGCCCAAACACTGATCGTCAACCTGCCAGGCAGCCCAAAAGGCGCAGTTGAAAACCTGCAAATTATTTTCTCCATCCTGCCTCATGCGATACAACTGCTGTCCGAAGACCCGGACTCTGAGAAATCGCACTAAGGCGTTTTCGCGAATTCAAATCCTCACACTGACTCGATAATGCTCTGTTGCAAACACTCTCAAAATCTGTCACGGCGAGCAAAGCGAAGCAGTCTTCCTGCCAGTGAGAGGATTGCTTTGCCGCTTGCAGCGGCTCGCAATGACATCCTTGCAACAGAGCAACTCGATAATAATATTTTGCTTACAGACCCTAACAAAAAAAGCGCCTGCGAGGGTTTTCGCAGGCGCTTTTTTTGTAAAATGTTCCGGTTACTTGAAAATAAACCTGATCTCTTCGCCATCCACAGGATTCCAATATTGTGGGTTGGGACTCAAGATCAACCCTTCTTCCGTCCATGACGTGACAGCATACGGACCGCTGGCGATGATGGTGCTTGCGCGCGTGCCGTACGCAGGATTACTCAAAGAGTCGGACTTAAGAATGGCAAACGCAGGGTCGGCGAGATACGTCAGTAATTGGGGGTCGGGGCGGTTGAGGTGGATGAGGAAGGTGTTAATATCCACTTTTTGAACGCCGTCTATCTGGGAGACGCTCCGATCATCCGCATCTCGCTCGCCGTTAAAGGCGAGGAAGAGTTTAAGCCAGCTGGGGTAATTCCCATCACCGTGCAAAGGATGTTGCGGATCGAACCAGCGATTGAAGTTGTTTTCGATCTCATCCACGGTAATGGGCGCCCCATCATTGAAAAAGGCATCCGGTCGGATCTCAAAAATGTAGTCTAATTCGTCATCTGAAACCGTCCAGCTTTGAGCAATGCCCGGTTGAATGTTCCCGTCTGCGTCCAGCGTCACCAGCCCTTCATAGATACTGCGGCTGATAAGGAGCGAATCGGGGTCTTCTGTTTTCGCCGGATCCAGCAATAAGTCGCGGCTGACGACCGTGGCAGTTTCAGTTTGAACAGTGGCTTCGGCCTGGGGCAACGGAGCAGCCTCGGTGGCGTCTGAAGCGTGTGGCGTCTGGCCTGGTCCGCAGGCTGCCAGCAGAAACAAGGCGGCGGTTAGAAGGATAAATCCTCGAACGGTCATTAACTTTTTCATGGTACACTCTCGCTTCTCCAAGGGGTCACAAAATTAAGGAATATTGTAATTCTAATTCATTCTTGTTGATTCGAACGATGCAAGAATACAATACGGCTTTCATGGATTTAGTTGCCGAATCAACCCCTTTTGGGTGGTTTTGGCTACTAAATAGTTGAGTAAAATATAAATTGGAAGCCCTTGTTCAATCTCAAAACGATTTTTGAGCGAGAATAGCATAGAAGAGGTAGATATGAGAGATGTAGGAATTTCGTCCAATCTGTTCAAGTTCTTTTCCGTCCTTGTGATCCTTTCTCTTGTGCTTGCGGCGTGTGTGCCCAGCGTAGGATTGGAAGGTACCAGCGGACAGGAAGAATCCCCCCCGCCAACCGACCCTCCAACTGAAGAGGTGGTTGAAGAAGATCCGCCTCCACCTCCGCCAACAGAGGAACCAGCAACCGAGCCGCCCGCGCCACCCCCAACGGATGCGCCTAC
>JACAEP010000308.1 GCA_013388795.1 Chloroflexota bacterium
CGGATCTATTTGAGGGGTTGAGATAATTTTCTTTTTGAAGAAGATTAAGTAAATCGCCGAATGTTTCTTTATAGATATTGACCGCAGACCATAGACCGCAATTCACCGTCGGCGATCGGCTTGCGGCGCTAAATTTTTTTGGGCATTCTACCTGCTCTGTTGCAAACACTCTCAAAATCTGTCACTGCGAGCAAAGCGAAGCAGTCTCTTCCCGCCAGCGAGGGGATGGCTTCGCCGCTTGCGGCGGCTCGCAATGACATCCTTGCAACAGAGCATATTCTGCTTATAAATGGCAGACTCAACGCTAAAAGAAAAGAGGATACCGGGTATTTTCACCAATATCCTCTTTATGATTTTTTAGTGAATTCTTTATGCGCCCATATTCTTCTTCATCGAGAGCTTGAGTGCGATCTTGTAAATCTCGCTTAATTTTTCTCCCATGGCTTTCGCTTCAGGGTTATCCGCTTGTGCCTCCATTTGTGCGGCAAGCCCGGTCAGTGTGTCTAACAAGCCCTGTGTGACCATATCCGGGTTTTGAGTCAATGCCTGTTCAATCGTTGTGGTATCTGGAAGTTGGATCAGTTGCTCGATAATGCCGATCTCTGGCGGGGCGCTGGCAGCTTGCAGAACTTGAAGCATCTTCTGCAGTTTGCCCATGCGTTCATATTCATTCTTCTCTGTCGCCTGTTTTAGCATTTGCTGCGCGATTTCAACCGAATCTTGCGTGAATTTATCAAGATTGGCAGACACCGCTTTTTCGATATCCGGCTGAGTCAGCAGAGATTCGACAAATTCCTGCGCTTGCCTATAGCGCGCTTCCATCTGCTTATCCAGGTCAGCCACATAGCCGAGTAATTTCTCGCGGATATGTTCGAGGCGCTGTTTTTCATCCCCGGATGCTTTTTCGATGCGTTCGCTCAACGTCTGGAAGAAGACATAGTCCATGCCGCCGCGCGCAAGCGAAACGTAGGCGCGGAGCCGCGCATCGGTTTTAGATTCAAGCGCAAAGTCGAGCAATTTCTCACGGGTCAAACTCTGACCGGCAGACTGCAACTGTTGTTGAGCCGCTTCCAATTCTCCGACCGATTCCTTCAATTGACGCCCATACTCTGTTTCTTCGAGCAGTTGGGTCTGAATGTCGATCAACACTTGAGCGATTTGTTGCTGCCCGCTTGACATGGCGCTTTGTGCAATGCGGCTGAACGTGGCAAAAAATTGCTCGTCGATCAGATTTGCGTTTTGTTTGATCAGTTCTGAGCGCACATCCTTCGAGGCGACCTGCATCAGCCGTTCGATGAATTGCATACGTTCCTGCTGCGATTTCAACATTTCCGGTGTAATGCCATCTTTACCGAGAATCGTCTCAATCATCGACTCGTAAGTAAGATTGGCTTGCGGCTTGAGCAGGTACGCCTTGCGTTTCTCTGCCGGAAGACGATCCATCACCTGCTTGATGAGCGGGCCAATCATCCGTTCCTGTTCGTTGACGGGCAAACCGAGTTACGGGGGGAAGAAGGTCAGCAGCAGTTCTTTTTCATTGTCGTGATACACCACCGGCGTGGCGAGCCGACCCTGATATCCGCAATATGGACAACGGGCATGGTTGACTTGTCCGCTTAGCAGGCGTTGCTTGGCTTGCGAATCGGCAGTCACATCAAACAATTGCTCGACATTTGCCGTGATCATTTGTTTACAGCGTGGACATGCAATTTGTGTTTGAGTCATTCTAATTTCCAGTTTCAGATTTACGATTCTTAATGGGTTGCCCCGAATTTTGATGGCAGGAACGCTATTTCGAGCCTCATTTTACACGAATTACGCATCACAAGTTATGGAATCCATAAGTCGTGATGCGTAAAAATTTGACGGCAGGGCGCGCTAACAGGTTGGTTAACCGACCAATTCTTCCAGTCGGTCAATATATCCTTCCATGATAGCAAACGTCTCTTCGACAGCTTTGGAGGTGGTCAGGTCTACGCCGGCGTTCTTCAACACATCGAGCGGATACGCCGATGAACCCGCCTTGAGGAATCCCAGATAATCTTCCGCTGCGTTCGGTTCTTTGCGCAGAATTCTGGCAGACAAGGCATGGGCGCCGGAAATGCCTGTGGCATATTGATACACATAATAGTCTGCGAAGAGATGCGAGAAGGTGGACCACACCATCCCCACACGCGGGCGGTCAATCTTCACCTTTGGACCAAAACCTTCCGTGAAGAGGTCTGCCATCAACTCGATCAGCGAGTCGGCGGTGAGAGGTTCGCCGCGCTCGGCGCGTTGATGGGTTTCCAGTTCGAAGCGGGCGAGGATGGGCATTTGGAAGAAGTAACGGAAGAAGTTTCCGCTTACAGCTTCTTCGATCAACCCGATCAGAAAATTCCTGTCGGCGACGTTCTTGAGCAGATGCGCGCGCATCATGGCTTGGTTGAAGTTCGAAGCCACTTCTGCGACGAAGAGAGAATAACCGGAATAGACAAACGGCTGGTTCTTCCACGTCAGGTATGAATGCATGGAATGACCCAGTTCATGCGCCAGGGTGCTCATGCTGCCAATTTCCCCCGTGTAGGACATCATGATAAATGGGTGCGTGCCCGGCGAGCCATACGAAAAAGCGCCGTTCATTTTGCCGAGATTGGGGGTGGAGTCAACCCAGCGGTCTTTAAGGCATCCATTTCGCAGAGTAGTGACGTATTCCTCTCCTAGCGGCTTGAGGCTTTCGCTAATGTGATCCACAGCCTGTTCAAATGGAATGTGTGCTTTTTTCTTTGCTATGGGCGCCCACATGTCAAAGTATTCGATCTTTTTCAGTTTCAGCGCCTTGCGCTTGATCTCGAAATAGCGATGCCAGATCGGCAACTTCTTTTTGAAGGTGTTGATGAGGTTGTGAAAGACCTCTTCTGGGATATTGTTGTTGAACAACGAAGCCGAGAGTGTGGAGTGAAACCGGCGCGCCCGCATGTTGAATACATTTGCGCTGATGGAAGATGATAAATTCGCAGCCAGTGTGTTCTTGAACTCCAGGTGCTTGTCGTGATAACTTTCAAATGCAGACTGGCGCACCTTGCGATCTGGGTCTTCGAGCAGGGAGGAATAAAAGTTGCTCTGGGTGACAGGTATTTTCTTGCCTTTTTTGTTGCGCGCAGGCTCAAACTTGAAATCTGCATTGACGAGCATACTGGTACTGTTGGAAGGTCCACTGAATGGGTCGGCGGTCATGCCGAGGATTTCTTCCACCTCGGCAGAACGAACATGCGCCTGTTGACGGAAAAGGTCATCGAAACTTTGCCGGTAGGCGGCCAGTTCGGCATTTGTCTTCATCCACGCATTGAGAGTTTCTTTGCCGATTTTTAAGAGTTCAGGGTTGAGGAAGGATACCGCGGCGGCAACCTGCCCAGCCATGCCTTGGGCTTTGCCGACCATGCCTGCCGCCGATTGGTTGGTGGTATCTACGGCATAGGCAAATTGCGCGTACATGTAAATCACCTGCGCGTGATGCGAAATGCTTTCGATGGCCTGAATGCCTTTTAGAAGAGCCTCCGGGCTTGCGCCTAATTTGCCTTCATGCTCTTTGATAGCGGGAATCTCATTAAGCGTTGCTTTGAGCGCGGCTTCCCAATCTTTGGCCGATTTGAAGACGCTTTCGGCATTCCAGGTATATTTCTTGTTGACTTTACTGCGCGGAGGGATTTTTGACATCAGCATATCCTTTTGTTTGAGAATTCAAATATTTTACCTTGTGCCTGGTGGCTTTAGGAGATTCTACAGGAGGGAATAAATTAACGCGGCAGGGAGAAGCAGATTCGAGCGCCAGAATCGGACTTTGACTTTGCAGGGCTTCCTTCGGCCCAAATCCGCCCGCCATGCGCTTCCACAATGGCGCGCGCAAGGTACAGCCCCAATCCTGCGCCTTTGGTCTGTTTGACAGCGCTGTTTGACCGATAGAAACGATCAAAGATATGCGGCAGGTCTTTGGCGTCGATGCCGGGTCCTTCGTCGCTGACGCATAGGACAACTTGCTCTGGCAATACGCTGCCTGCGATTCGGATTTCGCCTTCCGGCGCATACTTCAGCGCATTCGAAACGAGGTTTGAGATCACCTGTTCAAGGCGATTTTCATCTCCGAGGATGATTGGAAATTTTTCAGGGAAATCAGTAACGATCTGATGTTTCGGAGATTGGGATGCGAACCGTTCGCTCACTCTTAACGCAAGGCTGGGGAGGGCAACATCCGCCTGGTTCAAACTCAAGCCTCCTGCTTGCAGGCGCGAGGCATCCAGCAAATCATCGATCATCTTGGACAGGCGGTCCGCTTCTTCTTCGATGACGCTGAGCGAGTCGCTGATGATGTGCTTATCCCACTTTGCGTCTGCGCGCCGCAGCGTGGACGCATACCCTTTGATCAGCGCAACGGGTGTGCGCAGTTCATGGCTGACAATTGAGATGAACGTAGCTTTCATCTCATCGGCGTTGCGGAAATGAGTAATATCGCGGATGCCAACGATGATGTTGCGAAGTTTGCCTTCATCAGAAAGCAAGGGCGCGTAGGTAATGCCAACCGGCAAAGCCGGCGGCAGGGGCCGGCTAAGGTCACCTTCCACATACAAGGTGGCGTTCGGGGTGAGCGGCCACCCGTTGGCTACCGCTTCTTCCAACGTATTCCCTTGCGGTTCTTTTTTCCAGCGGACGATCTCCGAGTGAGCTTTGCCGGTCACTTCTTCATGCGGCAAGCCGTATAATTTGCTGAAGGCTTCGTTACAGCGCTCAATGTTCATGCCGGCATCAAGGATGAGAATACCGTCGGCGGCGGAGTCGAGCAGGGCATCCAGCCGCTTCTTTTCGTAAGAGACCTGCCCGTACAATTGCGCGTTAAATACGGCGATGGCTGCCTGATCTGCAAACGATTGAAGAAGGATGCGGTCGTTGGGAGTAAAAACATCCGGGTAATTGCGGAATATGAAGATCACGCCAATTACCTGTCCGTGAGCGGCAAGGGGGAGACCTGTGCCGTTAAGCAGCCCCATGCTGGCGGTATAGGTCAATTCCTTTAACATACGGTTGAGTTCGATGACATCCAACTCGCGGACTTTTTCTTCAGCAAGCAGCGGGGTTAAGTAGGAGAGAAAAGCCGGAGCGATGCCATGCGCCGCAGCGACGCGCCAGCCGTCGGGGAGTTTGAGCGCGATAATTCCCGCCTGCCCTGCCAGCATTTCAACGGAAACGCGTAGGATGCGCGCCATCAGTTTTTCCAGGTCCAATTCCTGGGTTAAGAGACGCGAGATCTCCAGCAAATAATCCCGCTGGCGCACGCGAAAATCGGGAAGCATGGAAGGGACAATGGACATATATTCGATATTGTATCATTGCGCGGTAAAAGCGTATTTTGGCGTTTTAACTCCTCAACGTACGCGCGCCTGCGTTTTCCAGACGACAGACCGCTGTTCTAGCTCTTAAATTGGTCATCCGCGGTCAGCGATCCATTTGGTTTTGGAGCCTGCTGAAAAGCATAACCTGCGCAAGGTGAGTTAACTCTTAATTTTCTTGTCTTTGTACAGCCCTTACAGATTTGTAGTTTTGCCGATGCACATTAGGAAATTGGTACTATAATCAATTTGTCATACGCGCATTTGTGTTGTTCTTGCGCATCCCAATATGGACGCAGATGGCAAACTGCTGTTCTTACAAAATGGTCAAGCTGACAGGAAGCAAAACCTGCTTAATTGGGAAATAAATTTTATTTGCCGCGGAGGTCGTTTATGAAATTTATTTTTCGGACTGTTTCTTTTTTTGTTCGAGCCTCTCTGGCGTTGTTCCTGATTTTGGCGCAGGCGGTTTTGTTAATTCCCCCGCAAGAAGCAGCGGCAGCGCCGGCAGAGCGTCCTAAAATGACCCAGCCGCCAAGCGTTTCGCTCAACGTTCCCGCCGAAGCGTTTATTGGCAGCAACGTCAATTTTACGGTCACGTTCGATAACCCTGATGCGAACGATCCCGGCTATGGTCCGCTGATTGACTTGATCATTCCAAACAATGGGGCAGACGGTGCGCAAAACACCAACCCGCCGCTGGATGGGCTGACTTTCATCAGCGCGACGTATCTTGGTTCGTCCATCGAAAACACGGTGCTGACTTTCCCCGGCTCTAGCGGCGTGACTTGTGTGAATCACCCTTACATGCGCGATAACACCGGCGCATTCGTGCAAGTCTGCGGCAACGCGGGCGATACGCTGGTGGCGCTGCGCCTGCCGTTTGGCTCGTTCACCCCCGACCAGCCTCCGCTGACGGTCAACGTCACTGCCTCGATGAGCAATCTGGCCGATTTAGGCACGCCGCTCACCATTCAGGCGCGCGGCGGCTATCAGTTCGGCTATACCCCCCTGGACGATTGGTGCTGCGGCGACAATCCCAGCCTGACCTTCAGCGGATGGACGAGCGACAGCGTGACCCCCACCCTGTTCACCCTCTCCAAAACCTACAATGGTCCTGAAGATGAAACCGCCACGGGACCCAACTTCCCACGCCAGTACACCGTGACGGCAGAGATTGCCCCCGGTCAGAACATGACCGCCTTCAATCTAACGGATGTCCTGCCGAACAACATGCAATTCGTCTCGCTGGTCAGTACCAACCCGGCTGCCACCTGCTCCACACCCTCCACTGTGATCCCTGGCGGCACGCTTTCCTGCAACTTTAGCGGCTCAGTCAGCGGCACAGTGACGATGACTTTCGAATATTACATCCCGCTGCGCGATGCGGGCGGCGCCTCGGTTATCAACCCCAGCACGGGCGATGACGCCACATCCTGTAACAACGCCAGCGGCGGCGGGACGTGGGTCCCAATTGATCTGCGCGATACGGGTGCGACGTTCACCCAAGACCCGTTCGGCTGTGAGCATATCCTGATCGACAAATCCATTGCTACGCAAAAGAGCGTCTCTGTTGTGGGCGGCGGGCAGCCCGCGCCTGGAGCAGTGTTGGAATATGTGGTTGACGTTCAAATTTCTGACTTCTTTGTCTTCGACCAAGTGACACTCACCGATATTATTTCTGATGGTCAGCGCTTTGATACAACCTTTACTCCTACCCTGCAAATTATTGGCAACCCGGCTTCACTTAATTCTTCGGGCGGGTTTAACGCTGCCAATTACACCGTCAGCCCCAATTACACCCCCGCCGACCTTCCTCCCAACGATGGTACAACCACCATCACCTTCCGCATTTCGGATGAGATGATTACCCGCTCGGCGGATGGGCGTCTCATCGGTGGCTGCGTGCCGCCCGGCGGCGTGGCTGGCGACCCAACTTGCAGCGGGTACAATGACGGCCCCACCACTGCCCGTGTTATTTTCCGCACCGTCATTCAGGAAGACTTTAGCGACACCTTCCCATCCGGCGATTCCAGCGTGGACCAAGGCGATGTGTTGGATAACATCGAGTTCGTCAATGGGCGCATTCTCTCTACGACCGATGCTTCTACCCCCACCGGTTCTACCGAAGCCGATGACTCCAGCGCCAGTGTTAGCATTGGGCGCGGCGCGCTCACCAAAGCCATTTATGCGGTGAATGGAAATACCTCTTATGTCTCTCCGGTTCGCGTTGGCGCGGGCGATACGGTCACATTCCGCCTGACATACTCTCTTATTACCAGCGACTTTGAAGATCTATTTCTCACCGATTATCTTCCTTTGCCAATCTTTGATTCCACTGAAGTGATGTCGCATAGCAACACAGTCTGCGGTGTTCCGGCAGCGGGGACTTCCTGTTTGGGACCGAGCGACACTTATCACAGTTTGCCGGCGGCGGTCAACCCAACGGTTAGCAGCGATGGCATAAGTAATTGGACACGCTGGACGTATGGAGATTATGACGCGGGTTTGAATACAACTTCAACAATTGACATTGTATTCACAGTGACTGTTCAGGATGACCCCTTTGCCGACGACCTGCACCTCACCAATCAAGCCTATGTTACCGAAGGCTCAACCAACGGCACGCCCGGCGAAGCCGCCTCCATCATCGAAATCACTTACACCGCGCCGGTCATGACCACCACCAAGAGTGTAGTCGCCACCGATAACCCCTCCCCAACCTTTACCCCGCCCCTGCCCATTGCTTTTACTGCGCCCGGTTCCGGCCCAGTGCGTTGGAGCGGCACGATTAACTCCAACCTGCTGGATACCACCCCGATTGACAGCGACGTGAGCGGATTGGACGCCGGCGACCTCGTGACCTTTGCCATCTTTTTGGTGAATGAAGGCACGGGTATCAACGGTGCGTTCGATATTGTTATTCAAGATACCTTCGATGCGCTTGGTTTTGAGTATCCCACGCCCGGCGACCCCAACAGCCTCAATCTGCAAATTTATTACGGCAACGGTTCAGGGCCCATTTCCTACACAGACCTGAGCAACAACCCAACCCCTGCCGATACCCTGTTCACCACCGGCATCAAACTAGTGGACCCGGTTGGACAAGGCGTTTGCGCCGCGCATGATCCTAACTTAGGAAACAATGTCATCATCATCACCTATGACCTGCGCATGCGCAGCGATGTTGCGCCCGGTACCTACCCCAACACTGCCGCGCTTGTGAACTATTCCGGCTCGGAGGGCGGTCCAAACTTCCTGCCCCAGCCGCTTTCAGATGACGCCACCGTCACCACCGATGACCCGCAGCTTACCAAAACGCTGGTTGGGACAGAATTCAACACACCTCAAAACTCCAACACACAGGCTGTGATTGGCGAATTCGTTACCTACACCCTCACCCTCACTGCACCGGAAGGCATTCTGCAAAACGCCCAAATTGTGGATACCCTCGATGCCGGACTGGCATTCGTGGACTTGCAATCTGTGACCGTCTCCAACCCCGATACCGATGGCGCCGGGACAGGAGATGAAGGAATTTACAGCAGTGTAATGACCTTCAACGCAGGCGGCAGTTGTACAAACTGTACCGCTGGAACGGGCGTGGGCAGCAACCCGCTGATTTCAGCCTTTGGCGGGCAGGACGGGCGACAGATCACCTTCGACTTTGGCGCTTTGGTCAACACCAACCGCGATAACAACACCCCCGAAACCATCACCATCACCTACCGCGCAGTGGTATTGAACGTTGCGGGCAATCAAGGCGGCGGGCAGCGCAACAACTCTGCTGCGCTCACCTGGCTGAATGACAGCCTGCCCCCGGTTTCCGCGCCGGATATCACTATCATTGAGCCGGTCATCAATACCGCTAAATCCGTTCTACCCGCCACTGCCGATGCAGGCGATACGGTCACTTTCACGGTTACCCTCACCAACCCGGCATCTGGCTCTACCACCGCTTACGATGTTTCTTTCAGTGATACTCTCCCGGGCTCACTTACCTACGTCCCCGGTACGCTGGCGTTGGGCGCGTGTACCGCTTCCACTCCGCTGACCCTGAGCGACGCCTTGGACCCCACCCTGACCGGCTCCGGCGGCTTGTTCCAACCGGGTGAATCTTGCATCGTCACCTTCCAGGCAACAGTCAGCTATTCCGCCGCGCCAGGACAGGTCATCACCAACACGGCTGTCTCTCAATGGACAAGTCTCTCCGGTTCGGTCTCTGACCGCTCGACCTTCAACACCGATTCCGACGAGCGCACCGGCGCAGATGGCGTGGGCGGCGCGCTCAACGATTATGCCAGTCAGGGCGCCGCCAACCTGACCATTAACAATGTTACCCCGCAAAAATCACTGGTTTCCACCTCCGAGTTGCACACAGGCAGCGCCAATGTTGTCATTGGCGAAATTGTCCGCTACCGGCTGGTGGTGCAGCTGCCCGAAGGTTCCAGCGCCAACTTCCAAATTCGCGATAACCTCCCCGGCGGGTTGACCTATCTGGACGACGGCACAGCCCGCCTGGCGCTGCTCTCCAACGGCACGCCGATTGTTTCCTCCGAGCCGACTGGCAGCACGCTCGCTCTTGCGCTTGGCAATGGACCGTTTAGCAGCGGACCCTGGGTCAGCGGCAGCGACCCCACCTCAGTCACACCCACTTATGTTCTGCCTGACCAAAATGTTGGCTCTTCCAACTCCTTGACCGCCGACGCCGACACCTACAACAATGGCACCGACCCCTTCTTCAAACTTGGAACCCTGACCAACAATGATAATGACGCCGATGCCGAATATGTCATTGTCGAGTTCAACGCCCTGGTAAACAACACTGCCGCAGGCAGCAACGATGCCGGAGATACGCGCACAAACAACTTTAGCGTGTTCATCAATGGTACACAGAATGGTCCTAACTCCAACAATGTTCAAGTCAGCATCACCGAACCATTGTTGACGCTTGCCAAGGCCCTGACCACCGCCCCAACCGATGCGGGCGACCCTATCACCTACACCCTCACCATCACATCCGCCTCTGGCGCCACCCGCGCCACCGCCTTCGACCTGACTCTGACCGACAATTTCGATGCTAACCTGACCGGACTCTCGGTTTCCAGCGTGGTATCCACTCAGGGTGCGGTCTGCACAGGCAACGGGTCCGGCGCGACCGCCTTTAGTCATAACGGCGGCAGTTTCACCGGCAACAACCTGACCTTTACCGCCACCTGTCTCGACCCCGGTCAGACTATTACCATCACCGTCACCGGCACAGTCATCGCCACGGTACCCACGGGTTACGTCATTCCAAACACTGCCAACCTGGTCTATACCTCGCTGCCTGGCGCCAATGGAACAACCAGCAACCCCACCGGCTCCAGCACACCCGGCGGTTCTGGCACAGATACCGGCGAGCGCGACGGATCGGACGGCGTAGGCGGCGCAGTAGATGATTATGCTGCCACCTCTAGCGCTAGCGCTCCGCTTGCCGCGCCACAAATTGACAAACTCACCCCCTCTCCATCTGCCTATGTCATTGGCGAACAAATCACGTTCAATATTCTCGTCACCCTTCCCGAAGGCGTGGCCCAGAATTTACAGGTTGCAGATGATTTGCCCCTTGGCTTGCAATATGTCAGCCATCAAGTGATTACCAGTGCGGCATCCAGCGGCGGCTTATTGGCTGCCGATTACAACGGCGCTTTCACGAACACCCTGCCGAACTTTGCCTGCTCCGGCATCTGCGGCTCTGGTGACGACATCAGCCTCGATTTTGGCAGCACCACCACTACCGCCGATAACGTCACGAACAATAATTCCTTCCTCGTGCAGGTTGTGGCGCGCGTGCTGAATGTGGCAGGAAACCAGAACGGCACGGTTCTCACCAACACCGCCACCGTCTCTTGGACGGGCGGCTCAGCCAGCGATTCGGTCAACGTCACCATCCTTGAACCCGAATTGGACATTCAGAAAACTGCAAATGACTCCACCTGGCTCTATGGGCAGACGGTCACCTTTACGCTCACCGTTTCCCATTTGCCCACCAGCACGGCAGACGCCTATGACCTGACCGTCACCGACGCCATCCCCAACGTCCTGACGTATGTCCCCGGCTCCATCACTGCTTCAGCAGGCTGCGCCGGAAATGACAGCGGCGCGCCCAACCTCACCTGGACGTGCGCCACCCTTGCGCTCGGCAACACCGCCACCTTAACCTATCAGGTCGCGGTCAACAGCCCGCCCACCCCGCCCTTCCTGGCCGGCAA
>JACAEP010000295.1 GCA_013388795.1 Chloroflexota bacterium
AACCGCCCCCCTCCCCGAAAACGTCCTCAAACTCTTCTCCGTCGCCGTGGACGAAGAACGCAACCGCGTATTTGTCGCGGGCATCATGACGCCCAACGTCGCCATCCTCGACGGCGCTACCGAAGCATGGCTCGGCATCGTCGAAACCGGCATCACCGAACGCGGCATCAAATACCTCTACTTCGACTCGTCCGCGCAATTTTTATATGTCTTTGAAACCAACAACTCCACGCTTCACCGCATCAATGTCGCCACAGGTGAAATGGCAACGCCTGCCAAACTCAACGGCGGATTCGCCAGCGTCGCCTTTGTAGATGAAGCCCACACGCGCTTCTACATTGCCACCAAAAACGGACTAACCGCCTTCGATGGGAACACCCTGCAAGAACTCTTCATCGTGCAAGGCTTGGGCGAAAATTCAGGCGTCATCACGTACGACCCAGCCACCGATTTGATGTACATGCTCGCCTCGCAAGATAAAATCGCCCGCTCCATCGTTGTCATCAATGCCGCCAATGGCGAAGTGACAAACGAAATTCAATACGACACACAAACCAACGGACGTCCGCGCGCCTTCTTCTTTGACTCTGCCGAGCAAACCTTCATCATCGGTCTCGACCGCAACATCGTAACCCTCGACATGAACGGCAATGAACTCAACGCCTTCCCGCTCAAAAATAGCGGCGCACTCGAAGACATTCTCTACGACCCCGCCACCGATCAAACTTTCGTGCTCTCGGTTGCCAATCCCACAAACGGTCAGGTCGCGGGCATCGGCGGTCACATGGATGTCTACGACAAGAACGGCAACCTCACCCACACCTTCGACTTCGGACGCAAGCCGCACAACATGCATCTCAACGCCGCCAACGGTCACATCTACATCGCCAACGGCGACGCCTCCGTGCTGTGGAGCATCGACACCAACAATCCCACGCAAGCCAACGCATTGCGCCTCGGCGACAGCGTCGAGCAACTCATCTTCTCTGGCGATGGATCAACCCTCTATCTCTCCAGCCGCCTCGGTGGAAGTTACATCGCCCGTCATTCTTTATCGGATGGAAGTACCGCCTCTTTCTCCGCCGGAACCTGGCCCATCCCTTTGAGGCGAGACTCCACTGGCAGTTTTCTCTTCTCCCTCAACGCCTGGGACAGCACCCTCTCGGTCTATTCGATGACTCCATCTGAGACATTGCTCGCCACTATTCCGCTCGGCATCCCCGCAGGCTCCACCGACCGCCTGCCCGACCTTGCCATTGACACGACTCACAGACTCGCCTTCGCTGCGTATCCTGAATTCGGCACGGTTGCCGTCATCAATTGGGAGACCATGCAACCCGTCACCACCATCAACATCCCCAACGCCGAAACAGGCGACACCGGCGGCGGACCCGGTCAACTGCAAGTCAGCGTCAACGAAAGCGCAAACCGCCTCTTCGTCTATGAGCCGAAAGCCCGCACCATTTATGTCCACGACACCGCAAACAACTTCGCCCTGTTCACCAGCGTGGATGTGAAAGCCCAATCCAAAGCCATTGGTCAATCGGACGCCGACCTGTTCTTCTTCGACGCTGAATCCAACCGCCTCTTCCTCGGCACCGTTGAACTTGACGCCACCACCGCGCAACCCACCGGCAACACCCTGCCAGCTGGCAACAAAATCTTTGGCATGGACAGCGCCGAGAATCTCTACTGGGTACTCGACGACACGAACAGCGTCCTCCTCGCTGTTGACCGCACCACGCTGAAAATTCGTCACAGCCAGCCCATGCCCGAACCCGCCGCCAATCTCGCCACCGCCGCCTACGATCCTGTGAATCAACAGGTTGCCATTGGCTACCTCATCACCGCCAGGTTTTATGTGATAAGTGTGGGGGAGATTCCATAGTTTGCACACAAAAAAGAAAACCTGATGAAACAAAAATATCTCTTAACCCTGCCCCTTCTTTTTTTATTGGCATGTAACCTTGTCACTGCACCTGCCACACAAACACCCACAGTTGAGACCCAACCCACTGAAACGCAACCCGCCCAAAATCCGGAAGAACCGGGCACTTCATCTGCACCTGTCAACCTCAACGACTACGCCATCTTCTCCATCAACGTGCAGGATTTTTCGTACCCCGAACAATCTGCCGCTGTGTTGGAGAAAATCGTCACCCTGCACGAAACCTACAACGTGCCCGTGGATATTTACCTGACCGATGTGATGGCGCAAATTTATGCGGAACAATTCCCGCAACTGCTGGAGCGCCTCAAGACATCGCCTGTGGTTGCCATCTCATATCATTACCGCGCCCCGCGTCCGTATGCCAATAAATATGATTGGCTCGGTCTTGCAAACATGAGCGCCGATGATCTCTACCAAACCTTGTTGCGTTACGAAACCCACGCCGTTGACCCCGTCACTGGGCAGACGACCGACGCGCCCGGCGGTTATCAATATGTAGCCTCGCTCATTGGCTACAACCCCTATGCCGCTTCCTCCATCTCCAGCGACGCAAACACAGACGACGCCATCATGCGCGTCTTCAAAGAACTAGGCGCGCAGATGACTGTCATCCACGGGCGCGCGCTCAACTTGGGCGATGTGAAAAAAGGCTTGTATATTCGCCCTGAGCATTATGATTACATGCTCTTTCAAAACGTCGGCACAGACCCAGCCGCATCATTTGAGAATGCACTCAACGAAGCGCACAACTCGCAAGGCAATGCGCCGTATTTTGTCGGCGTGAAAATGCACGACAACGATTTCTTCGCCGCCAAATCTGCCTGGCTGACGGTGTATGTGGACGGCGGCAAACGCCCAAACTGGAATCCTGATCTCAAATCGCCGCTGCTTTCGCAAGCCGAGCAGGATGCCGTCTGGGCGATGTACGAGCAAACTGTCATCTACGCCGCTTCTCAAAGCGATAGAATTGGCATTGTCAATTTACCAATGGTTCTGGATATGATTCCATAGGAGTATATGATGAAACGCTTACGAGTATTTTCCATGATCTTGATTATGACCTCCCTAGCTTGTTACACCACAACCGCCCCGCCACTGAGTGGCACACCGGAAAATCAGCCAACGGTTGACCAAAGCATTGCGCCGGAAGCCATCGTTAGCACAGTTACCATTCAAACCGCATCGGTCAATTCATCTGCGTCTACCCTGCTTTACATCTCCGGCACGACCCATATCGAATCCAAGCCGCAGACTTGGCCGGATGTAGATGCCTATCTCGCGTTTCTTCAACAAGTGACCGCGCTCGGCATGAAGTGGTCAGTCGGGGCAGACATTGGCTGGCTCGAAGGCGAACCGCGCGCCGCAGAGTTGATTCAAGCCTCCGAAGCGCTGGGCGTGCAATGGGACGTTCACACTCACAGCCCACAAGACCGCGCCAAAGCCGCATACCTCATCACGCAAATGGGCGGGCATCCCAATTCGGTTGTGTCGGGCATGTTGGTCAGCGAGTTCGATGCCATCGGTCCGCAAACCTACCAGGGCTTTACCTGGACTCCGCAAGTGCTGTGGGGCGGCACGAATTGCCCCGGTCACCGCCCGGGCTGTGATGACCTTGCCGCAGGAGTTTGGATTCCGCTCAGCGCGGAACAGTACACCACCCACAACCCCAGCGGACAATACATCCGCGTGGGCGGCGGCACTCATCAATTGGAGGACGG
>JACAEP010000296.1 GCA_013388795.1 Chloroflexota bacterium
GCAATTGGGGTCGGGGGTTTCGTAATTGATGGTGGCGGGGATTATCTGGTTCATGATGGCTAACGCCGAAAAGACCGCCTCCACCGCGCCAGAAGCGCCCAGCAAATGCCCTGTCATGGATTTTGTGGAAGAAACCGGTATCTTGTAGGCCTGTTCGCCAAAGACTGTTTTGATGGCGGCTGTCTCACTTTTATCATTCAATGGCGTGGATGTGCCATGCGCATTGATGTAGTGAATATCAGTCTCATGCAGACCGGCATTTTCCAGCGCAAGCCGCATGGATTTTGCAGCGCCAGCCCCATTCTCGGCAGGCGCCGAAATATGGTACGCGTCATCCGTCGTGCCATACCCGCTGAATTCGCACAGGATATTCGCTCCACGCGCCTGAGCGTATTCCAACGACTCAAGGATAAGCACGCCAGCGCCCTCGCCCATTAGAAAGCCGTCGCGGTTTTTGTCGAATGGGCGGGATGCCCGCTGAGGGTCGTCATTGCGCGTGGAAAGCGCAGTCATGACATTCATGCCTGCCATCGTGAGTGGATGGATGCCTCCTTCAGAAGCGCCAGCAATCATCACATCCGCCGCGCCGCGCCGAATCATTTCCGCCGCCTCGCCAATGGCATTCGTACCAGAAGCGCACGCAGTGGCAAGCGCCATGTTGGGTCCGCGCGCTCCGATGCGAATGGCAAGGTTTCCCGCCGCGCTGTCGGAGATCATCATGGGGATAAGAAACGGGCTGACGCGCTCCGGTCCGCGTTCTTTGAGCGCTTCGTATTGTTCAATGATCGTGATAATGCCGCCAATGCCTGAACCGATCAAAATGCCGACCCGGTCACGATTTGAGTCATCAATCTTTAAGCCTGAGTGTTCAATCGCCTCCATGGCGGCAACAAGCGCCAACTGCGTAAAACGATCCATCTTGCGGGCATCGCGCGCGCCAAATATGCCAACCGGGTCAAATCCTTTCACTTCTGCCGCGAATTTGGTTTTGTGATTGGAAGTATCAAAAGACGTGATCGGCGCCGCGCCAGATTTTCCCGCCAGCAGAGCAGACCAGGTGTCTTTTACAGTATTTCCCACAGGGCTAATACATCCCAATCCCGTCACAACTACGCGTTTTTTCATCTATCAAAACTCCTTATAGGTTCGAAAAATAAAAATAGGACAGCAAACCTGTCCTATTTAACCCAAAACGAAAGATTTCGACACGCCGCAAATCAGCGTATCTTTTTCAAGATGGAAAATGCCTGTTGAATGTGCATGCGGTCATGGTCAGCCATGAAGCCCACAACTTCACGAAAGTCGGTGGGGCCAAATATGGCATGACGCGCTTTTCGTTTCCAATCCGGCTCTGGTATGGATTTCAAAATTCCCAGGGTTTCAAATCTGGCAGCGCCGAACTCCTGCAATGCCAGGCGTCCATCTTCCATGAAATAATCACGCTGGCTTGCCCATACTCCCGTATCGGGTCGCGGAACGAAGGGATCATCCCCCCCGCTGAAAAGATTCAACTGCATGTGATTGATCTCGCGTTCAGTATCGCGCAGGTGGCAGACCAATTCCGTCAACGTCCATTCACCCGATGAAGGCCTGCGCTTCCAATCTTCAACATCCAGTCCGCCCAGCAAACTATTCATCACCGCCGGTGTTGACGCATGAATTGCCAGTAACGAATCTTTTGTTTCAAATGATGGTGTTAACGATGACAGGTTGATGGATTCAAGGTATCGGCGTAGATCAGACAGCGTCCCACGCGGTTCCGCCTCGGGTCCTGAACGTGAGCCGGGCTCGGCTTCCACAAAGTATGCAGCCAACCCAAGTCGTTTCGCTGGGAGAATGTCGCGCTCCATATCATTCCCCACCATTAAGACTGGCCCATCATACCAGCCCAACCGTCCAAGCGCTTCGGCATAATACGCCGCATGCGTTTTTGAAAAATGGAAATCTTCGAAAGTGGAGATCAGTTCAAAGTCATCCGGATCGAGCCCCGCCCAACGAACGCGTTGAAGTGTGGCAGCGCGCGGCAAAAGCGGATCGGTAGCCACAACCAAACGAAAGCCCTGTGAGCGCGCCCAATCGATAAAGGGGTTGGCTTGCGGATTTTGTGAAGTTATCCCCTGCAAAGTCGGAAATATCTGACTGTAAAATTGTTCGATTTCGTCATCAAGCGCTCCGGCGGGTATGCCCACGGCTGGGTAAAACACCTCGTCGAAAACCTGGCGCAAGGGGCGCATTGCATCTTCGCTTTGGTTCATGGCAGTTGTGCTCTTAAGCAATGCGCGCCCGACCAGGCTTGCGTCCAAATGAGGCGCAAGCTTTGTAGACAAGGCCTGAAAATAGGCAGGAACGAATATGCTCTGATTGGTGTTCAGCAATGTGTCATCAAGGTCGAGCAGGAGAGTCAGGGTCATTGGGTGAAAATCCCCCGGGTCCTTCTTGGGTGTTATTCTTTGATCTCGAACTTAAACGGCAGGGCATGGCACTGGCCACACCCCACTTGAGGTTCGGTTACGTTCTGTCTTGATTTTTCACAGAACGCCCGCGCTTGAACCCGCCGTTGAAAAAGCGCCGTCCATGGTCTAGCCATAGTTACATTAAGTTTCATGGATTGGCACGAGTTGGCGCGCGCAATGGCTGGAACCGGGCAGGTCCGGCAAAGGTCAGGCGACCAGACCTGATTTTGCGCAAGGAACAGGCGGCATTCTTCCACGTTCCTGCCGCGGAAATAATCACCATAAAAATGCGGACACTCGTGTCCAGCGGGTGTTTTCATAATTTGATTAGACGCGTGTTACGTATTCGCCGGTGCGGGTGTCCACCCGGATGGTGTCACCCACATTGACAAAGTTCGGGCACTGCACGGTAAGCCCGGTTTCGGTGGTGACTTTCTTGGTCACGCCGGTGGCGGTGTCGCCCCGGATTGCCATTTCCGCTTCCACGACTTTCAAATCTACGGAAGTGGGCATTTCCACATCAATGGCTTCGCCTTTGTAAAAGGTCAGTTTGACTTCCATGCCTTCCTTGAGGAATTGAGCGCTTTCACCCAGAGTTTCCCTTTTGATGCCCGGCTGCTCAAAGGTCACTTTGTCCATGAAATAGTACAAGTCGCCATCATTGTATAGGTAGGATACGTTGGCAAAGTCGAGCGAAACATCCTGCACAGACTGCCCTGAGTTAAAAGTACGTTCAATATTGGCGCCGGTAAGCAGGTTGCGCGCTTTGACGCGGATGGTGGCATTGCCGCGTCCGGTCTTGTTGTGGCTGTAATCCAGGACTTTGTAGAGGTTGCCGTCCAGTTCGAAGGTGACGCCTTTGCGAAGTTCATTTACGTCGATCATACGAGTTTCTTTCCTTATAGTGGTTTTGAAGCGGGCGGATTATACCAATGAGTATGTCAACATGGCTAGTACCCAAACCACTTTAAAATTGATGGGGAAAAGCGGCGAATTTCAGTCGCTTTTCCCCTACATCTTCATGTTGTTTGGGTAGTAGTATCCGGGATACGCAAAAAAACGCCCCCCTTTCGGGGAGCGTTCTCTTCAGGCAGGTTTAGTAACCCACACTGGAAACATCATTGCTCGGGCGCCATTGCGACCACTTATCAGTAGCCGGATCAATGGTCATGTTGCTCGCAGCGCCGCCCTGCCAGAACACCTGGAAGATGTTCGGGTCGCCATCACGAAGCGAGGTGAATGCCAGGTTGGTTCCGCCACAATCCCAGGTGGGACCGGAGTCTTTGCCTTCATAATCCGTCACGCGGTACTCCTTGTTGTTCCTGAAATCATAGCTATAGATATCCAGGTTGCCATTGCGTTCAGACTGGTAGGCAATGCGGTCTCCTTCAGGCGACCAGACTGCGTTGACGGTTTTGCCGTCGGTGGTGATGCGGCGCAGATTACCGCCATCAAGGTCAATCACGTACAGGTCAGTCGCCCCATTGCTGTCCTCAGAAATGAATGCGATCTGTTTCCCATTCTTCGACCAGGCCGGGAAGGTCTCATCGGCTGTCGAGTCTGTGAGTTGGAACTCAGTACCGGTTTCGACATCGAGGATATAAAGGTCCCAGTTGCCATTACGGTTGCTTTGGAAGACCAACTTCTTGATATCTGGCGAGTAGAAGGCGTTGATATCATCCGCCAGATCACTGGTTAGCTGGGTCTCCTTGCCAGTCTGCTGGTCGATCGTGAACAAGTCGAAGGTACCGTTCCTGTCGCTTTGGAAGACGATGGTTCGAGCGTCCGGTCCATACATCGGATTGGTGTTATTGGACTGGGTGTTCGTCAGACGGATCGCTTCGCCGCTGCCAGCCAAATCGGTGTAGTACAACTCGACATTGCCATCCCGTTCACTTTGGAAGACAACCCAGGTATCGTTCGGGGCGCGGCTTGGTCGGCTGTCCACAGACTCATCCTTTGAAAGGTTGTAGAGTTTGTAGCCCGGCTGCCCTTCGATACCGTCGAGGCGATAGACTTCGAGGTTGTTATCGCGGAATGTATGGAAGACCAGACATTCAATGCAGACTTCAGGCGCGCCGCTGCCAGGGGTGACGGAGAGCAAAGGTTCTTTACAACTCGCCATTGCCGCGCGGACGGTGATCTTGTTGGCATCGGTAATGGTCAGGATAAATTCATTGGCATCGCCAGTGACGGTCAATTGAATGTTCTGACCAGATTTCAGTTGGAAGGTGCCAGTCTCGATCGCATTTCCATCTGCGTCGCTGATGGTGTAAATATAGGCCACGGGCATGTCGCCGCCGTTGTTGGTAATATTAAAAGCAGCGGTTCCATTGTTGGATGTACAAACCCCATTGGCCGTCAAGGACGGAGGCGGAGGCGGAGGCGGGACACAAGCAGTCATATCCACTGTCGTTGTCAGGGACGAATCGCTCGGTGTCGAGAAGGTGTAGGCTGAAGATGCGCCTGCCACGGTCAGGGTCACTGACTGCCCTGCAGCAAGAGTGAGGCTGCCGGTTTGAACCACGCTGCCATTCGCATCGGTAATCGTGTAAGGATATGGAACTTGCATGTCCGCGCCGTTGTTTGTCAGGACAAACGTGGCAACCCCGGCATTGGAAGTACAAACACCGCTAATGGAGAGGTTGGCAGGCGGGGGCGGGGGCGGAGGCGTAACGCACGCCGTCATATCCACCACAGTCGTCAGCGAGGTATCGTTTGGCGTTGAGAAGGTGTAACTTGTGGAATTGCCCGTTACTTTGATCGTGACGCTTTGTTGCGCGCCAAGGTTAATCATGCCCGAGCCTGCCACTGCGCCATTTGCGTCGGTGATGATGTAAGGATAGGGCGCGGTCATGGCAGCGCCGTTGTTGGTAATCACAAAGGTCGCTTCGCCAATATTCGATGTGCAGGCGCCGCTGACGCTCAGGTTGGCGGGAGGCGGAGGCGGAGTGACACAGGCGGTCATATCCACCTCTTCGGTTAAACCAGCGTCATCAGGAGATGATAAGGTGTATGAAGAGGAATTTCCACTGACGGTAATCGTGGTATTTTGACCTGCTTGTAAGTTGATCGTGCCGCTATCCACGACATTCCCGTTGGCGTCCTTCACAACATACTGGTAGGGTTTGTCCATATCGCCGCCTTTGTTCGAAACCACAAAGACAGCCGTATTGGTTCCAATGCCAGCGCAGGCGCCTTGAGCATCCAGCGCGGGCGGGAATTCGGTTGGAGTCGCGGTCGGCGAAGCCGTTTGAGTTGGCGTGGGAGTGGGTCTGCGCAGACATGAACCCGTGACACTTAAGGTAACCGAGGAAAGCTTGGAGGTCTTATATGTCACAGTCATTGTGGCGTTCCCTGCGCCGTCAATGGTGACAAAGTTTCCGGGCAAAATGTCAAGAGAGCCGCTGCTGGCTGGGTCTGAGAGAACGTAATTTCCATCGCTCACGACGCCAGATACATTTGTAATCACAAACGTTGCGCTTTCATCCACGTTACAGAATACCTTCAAATCCAACTGACCATCCACAGGCGGGTTGGTGGCAGTAGGCGTGAGGCTGGCTGTCGGCGTAGATGTAGGCGGTTTGGTATTTGTCGGCGTTGGAGTGTTGGACGGAGTGTTCGTTGGTTTCGGGGTCTTGGTATTGGTCGGCGTGGGGGAAGGACCCGGCGTGTTAGTGGGGGTGGATGTCTTGGTGGGTTTCGGGGTCTTGGTTGGTGTAATAGTAGCCGTATGGGTTGGCGTCGGGGAAGGACCCGGCGTGTTGGTGGCTGTGGGGGTTAATGTAGGCGTATTGGTCGGCAGCGGCAGACATGTCCCTACGGCTTGCAGGTTAACCACATCCAAAACGGAAGTAGAGTAGGTCACTGTCACAGTTGCGTTTCCCGCAGCGTTAAAGGAGATGCTCTCTCCAGAATCCAAATTAAGAGGATTGGTAACAGGCGGTTTTCCCGGCTCGGAAACCGTGTAGCTGCCACCCATAAGCGGACCGCCAATATTTGTAATAGTAAAAGTGGCAGAAAGGTCATTGTTACAGGCAACGCCAAGCCCCACATAAGGGTCGTCTGTGGCAGGCGCAGGTGCAGCAGATTGCTGCTGATTGCCAGTTTTCTGCGGGGTGGGTGTACTGGATGGTGTTGCCGTCGATTGAATCGCTGAGGACCCAACCGAACCCACCTGCGTTTGAGTGGCGGTGGCAGTGGCAGTTGGAGTACGTGTAGGGGTGGCGGTGGCAGCGCTTTCCTCGCTGGGCACTTCTGTGGGAGCAGGCGCTTCTGTCGGCGGCTCGGTAGGCGCATCCGTTGGGGGCGGCGCGGGCGGCTCGGTAGGCGCATCCGTTGGGGGC
>JACAEP010000301.1 GCA_013388795.1 Chloroflexota bacterium
GACGGAATGTCCTGCACCGAAGCAGGGACTGACGGCGACAAGACCCTTGTCAACTGCACGGGTATGCTCAACATGAGCTACAACGGCGAACCCCAATCCCTCAACCTCGCCGACCGTACCTACGAAGTCGTTGAGCAAGACGGCAACTGGCTTGTGTGTGGAGTCCGATAGAACCGTTGGTGGTGGGTAGTTGACAGCTGACAGCAACACCCACCACCAACCACCAACCGTCGACCACCAACTGTTCACCACCAACCCATGAAGCTCTTCACCCGCGAAAACCTCCTCGCCCTCCTCCTCTGCCTCATCCTCATCGCCCTCGTCATCTTCACTGCAGACAGCAGCCCCACCTGGATCTATCAAGGCTTCTAAATGGCGCTTGAAAATATTCTGATTCTCGCCGCCGCCTCGCTCCTCTGGGCAACAACCTTCCGCAACCATGGCAGAACGTGGTTCATGCTCATCGCCAGCGTCGTCGTCATCTTCTGGCTGCAACCCGCCGTCCCCATCCGCGGCGCCGACTTCTTCACCCCCCTCGCCACGCTCGTGCTCGTCGTCCTCACCTGGTTCATCACCGCCGACGACGCTACCCGCAAGCAGCGCAAAAACATTATCATTCTTCTCGTTATCGCAAGTGTTGTTCTTTTCCTCAACCTCACCCGCTTCCTCCCCGCAGACTTCCAACTCCTCACCCCCTCGCGCCCGCCGCAACTGACAACGACTCTCATCATCTTTTTGGTGACAGGACTGACGCTGTTAGTTTTATCTCGTCTGACGCGTTTCAGCGCTTCTTTCTTAACGGTGAGCTTGCTTCTAACCATCGGGCTTTTTCTACTCATCAAGATTCCCACCCTATCGCTCTGGCTCAGTTCTTTCCTGCGCACACTCTCTGGTCAATCGCTGACCAACGTCTCCATCAACGACTTCCGCTGGCTTGGCTTCTCCTACGTCGCCTTCCGTCTCATCCACACCATCCGCGATAAGCAATCGGGACGTTTCCCATCTGTGGACGTGGTCGAATTCATCACCTACGTCATCTTCTTTCCTGCCTTCACCGCAGGACCCATCGACCGTTTGGAACGTTTTATCAAAGACCTACGCGCTCCCTTTGCAGGTTTGAATCTCGAAAACTTCTACTCCGCAGGTCAACGCCTGCTACTCGGCTTGTTCAAAAAATTCGTCATCGCCGACGCGCTGGCGCTCATCGCCCTGAACGACTCCAACGCCACCCAAGTCACCTCGACATTTTGGATGTGGGTCATCGTCTACGCCTACGCCTTCCAGATCTACTTCGACTTCAGCGGCTACACTGACGTTGCACTTGGCATCGCGCAACTGCTTGGCATCAAACTCCCCGAAAACTTCGCTTCGCCCTACCTCAAACCCAACCTGACTCAATTCTGGAACAACTGGCACATGACCCTCACGCAGTGGTTCCGTGCTTATTTCTTCAATCCCATCACCCGCTGGCTTAGGTCTTGGGAAAAACCGATGTCCATCCCGATGATGATTCTGCTCACCCAAGTCGCCACCATGCTCCTCATCGGTTTCTGGCACGGCGTCACATGGAACTTCACCCTCTGGGGCTTGTGGCACGGGCTGGGGCTCTTCATCCACAACCGCTGGAACGACGCCACCAAAGCCAAAGCCGCCGCTTGGGCAACCACGCCCGCAAAACAAGCCGCCCTCAATATCAGCGGCATTCTGCTCACCTTCCACTTCGTGGCAATTGGATGGATATTCTTCGCGCTTTCGTCTCCTGTCACCTCATGGCAGGTGATTTTGAAATTGTTTAGAGCCCACTAACTCCGTCATTGCGAGGGCGGCGCTCTTCCGCCCGAAGCAATCTCATGAACATGCTAGGAGATTGCCTCGCCGCAACCCCGAAGTACATCGGGGCAAGCGAACAAGAGCGCGGCTCGCAATGACGGAAGAAAAGTTTTATGAATCAAGAAATCAAACCTCTCAACGTCCTCATCAAAGGACTGTTCGTATTCGCCCTCTTCAACCTCGTCATCGCCGCATGGCAGCCGAATGTTGGACAATTTTCCCTTTACAACATCCTCTACCCAGGGCGGGAGCGATTACCTTTCGGTGAAAACCCAAAACAATCGTACAACCTCAGCCTCTTCGACCTTGACGCAATGTTTGCCTCGCATGTTATTGCAGGCACGCCAAAAACTGACGATGAATTCCGAGTCGTCATTGTGGGAGACTCGTCCGTGTGGGGCACGCTGCTCAAGCCCGAAGAAACACTAGCGGGACAACTCAACACAGATAATCTCAACGCCTGCGGAAAAACTGTCCGCGCGTATAACTTGGGCTACCCGACCATCTCTCTGACAAAAGATGTGATGTTGTTATCCTATGGAATGCAATACAACCCTGATCTCATCATCTGGATGACCACGCTCGACGCGTTTCCGGTGGAGAAGCAAACGTCCACGCCGCTGGTGGCTAACAATGAAGAAAAGGTTCGGGAACTGGCGACCAGCGACCAGTTAAGAGTCGAGGCGGATGATTCCAATTTTGAAGTCAAAAATTTCTGGCAGAAAACCTTCATTGGCGACCGTCGCGCATGGGCGGACTTCTTCCGCTTGCAAATTTATGGCGTGATGTGGTCCGCCACGGGCATTGACCAGGTTTATCCGTCTGAGTATGAAAAGGCGCAAACTGATTTTGAAGCGGAAGATAGTTATCACGACCTGACCGCGCCGCTGACGGAAGATGACCTTGCCATCAACGCGTTGGAGACGGGTTTTCGCGTGGCGGGTGAAACGCCCATGCTGCTCGTAAATGAGCCGATGTTAATAAGTTCGGGCGTGAACAGCGACATCCGCTATAATTTTTTCTACCCGCGCTGGGCATATGACGAGTACCGCGAGATCATGACTTCGTTGAGCCAACGCAATGACTGGATGTACGTGGATTTGTGGGACGTTGTGCCCGCGAATGAATTCACCAACAGCGCTATCCATCTCACGCCTGCGGGAGAGAACTTGCTGGCGGAAAACCTCGCGCCGTATATTTTGGAAAATTGTAAATAATCATTTCCGTCATTGCTTCGCCGCGCTCTTGTTCGCTTGCCCCGATGTACTTCGGGGTTGCGGCGAAGCAATCTTATGACACAGTCATGAGATTGCTTCGGGCGGAAAAGCACCGCCCTCGCAATGACGTATTAGGAGTGTGAATGAAAGTACGTCAACTTTTTCTTTTATCTATTTTACTGCTTGCCGCTTGTACCACCACCGCCCCAACAGCAACACCTCAACCCCAAACCGAATCAACATCTGCGCCCGAAGTGACAGAAGCCGCGACCGAAGAAGTTGCAGCCGCCACCGAAGAATCCGCGCCGACTCCGCGCCCCACACTTGGTCCCGATGAGTGGATGACCCTGCCTATCGTCCCTGAAGTGACGGATACCGCCCGCAAAATTTATGCGCGCGGACAAGAACTCGGGCGTGACCCAAAGCATTTCTCCAAAGTGGGCGACTGCCAAACCAACACAGGCTTCTACCTCGTAGACTTTGACACCAAAGGCGCGTATAGCCTTGGTGAATATGCTTACTTGCAAGAGACGATTGATTATTACAAAGGCTCGTTCTCGCGTACCAGCCTCGCTATGCGTGATGGATATAACGTGGCTGCGATCCTGACTCCGCTGCGGGCTGACCCGAAACAATGCGAAAAGAATGAGAACCCGATTGCGTGTGAGTTCCGTTTATATAACCCCAGCATTGCCATTATCAGCTTGGAAACCAACTTTAGCGGGCGTCCTGCCGATGATTATGGCAAGTACATGCGCCAGATCATTGAATATGCCATCGAACAGGGCGTAGTCCCGATTCTTGCCACCAAGGGCGATAACCTCGAAGGCGATCACAGTATTAATGCCGAAATCGCGGAAATTGCCGTAGAATATGACATCCCGTTGTGGAATCTGTGGGCGGCGCTGCAACCCCTGCCCAATCAAGGACATTCCACCGAGTTGAACGATGGCTTTCACCTCTCGTTTTCGCGCAATTTCTTCGATAAGCCAAAGAATATGCTCAGCGGCTGGCCCTGGCGCAACCTCACGGCTTTGCAGGCGTTGGATGCGGTAAGGCGAGGATTGCAGGAGCAATAAAACTCAATCCCGTCATTGCCTGTACCGTGCGCAGGCACGCGTGCGAGGAGGGCGCTCTTCCCGACGAAGCAATCTCATGACTAAGCCGGAGATTGCTTCGCTGCAAAAGGCAAGTGCGCGGCTCGCAATGACGAAAAACAAGTAAAAGGAAAACACATGACAACTGAAATCATCACCTCCATTGCAAAATTCATTGCCGAGAAAATTCTCAAGCTGCCTAGCAAGGTCATTTCTCCAGATGAAGCCCTCATCTCCAGCGGATTGATCGACTCGTTCAGCCTGATGGACTTGGCGCTCTTCATCGAAGATACCTTCGGCGTCCGCATCGAAGATACCGAATTGAACGCCGAGACGTTTGATACTCTCAATCAATTGGCTGCGTTAATCGCTTCACGCAAGTAACTTTAAAAACTGACCGCTGACCGTGGACGACAGACCGCCGTCTGCGGTCCACGGTCTAATCTCCTATGCCCACTCTCCCCAACCGCCTCCAACGCTCATATCAGGAAGTTCCTGACAACACCAGCATCATCCTGCAACATGCTGGTCAAGCGGATAAGCCTCTCACCTACCGCGATCTGATTCGCGGCGCGAATCGTTTTGCATTAACCTACGCCCGCGAAGGAATCAACCCCGGCGAAGTGGTCATCCTCATCCTGCAACACGGCGAGGATTTGGACTATGCGTTCTGGGGAGCCATTCTGCATGGCGCGATTCCCTCCATCATGCCGTTCCTCACGGAAAAACTCGCGCCCGAAAAATACCGCGCCGACCTCGCTTCGCTGATCTCCATCACCAAGCCGACCACCATCGTCACCTACCCGGAGTTTGAGGATGAAGTCCGCAGTGCATTGGTTGAAGGTGATTCAGTTCGTCATGTGCTTCTCACGAACGCCATCGAATCCGAGAGCGAACCGAATTTTGAAACGCTGCAAGGCTTCAAATCGTCGCCCGAAGATATCGTCGTGCTGCAACATTCCTCCGGCACAACGGGTTTGCAAAAAGGTGTGGCGCTTTCGCATCGCGCCGTGCTGAATCAACTCAACGCCTACAGCCAGACCCTGCGCATTGACCCAGCGCAAGATGTTATTGTTTCGTGGCTGCCGCTGTATCACGACATGGGCTTCATCGCCTGCTTCCTCATGCCCGTGCTGCTGCGCATTCCGCTCGTCAACATGTCGCCCTTCGATTGGGTGCGCGCGCCGTACAAATTGCATCAAGCCGTTTCGCAATACAAAGGTACACTGACGTGGCTGCCGAATTTCGCCTACAACTTCTGCGCGCATAAAATCCGCGAACGCAATCTTGAAGGCGTTGACCTTTCTTCTTGGCGCGCCATCATCAATTGCTCCGAGCCTGTGCATGTTGAAAGCCATGACCTCTTCCACGAAAAATTTGCGGCGTACGGATTGAAGAAGTCCGCGCTGCAAACTTGTTACGCTATGGCAGAGAACGTCTTCGCCGTGACTCAAAGTCCGCTGGATGGAAGTCCTGCCGTGGATGTGATCGACCGTGAGACCTTCATGACGCAGCGCCTCGCCGCCCCGCCCAAGCCTGACCAGTCCTCCATGCAGATGAC
>JACAEP010000048.1 GCA_013388795.1 Chloroflexota bacterium
GGCATGTACCTTGTGGATTCGGATGTTCAATTTTTCAACGTTTATCGGCGCGCTTCGCGCCGGCGGTGATACCCGTTATGCGCTCTTCATGGAGCTATTCTCCATTTGGCTGATCGGCGTGCCTATGGCGTATCTCGGCGCGTTTGTGTTGAAATTACCCGTGTATTGGGTTTATTTGATGGTCATCCTCGAAGAGATCGCCAAAATGATTGTCAGTGGGCGGCGCTTCCTCTCGCGGAAATGGATCCATGATCTGGTAAATGTCTAAAGGGTTGACAACCTATTGGGAAAAAGAATCACCCCCGGCGTATTAAAGCGCCGGAGGTGATTTTCGTTCAGGATTGATTTTCGCGTTATGCGTACATGCCCCAATCAAGCGCGGAAGGGTCTTCCATCATGGAGAAATCCCATACATCCATGCCCATTTCCACTGTGACGGGCATGTTCAAACCTTCGGCGGCTTTGGCTTTTGTCATTTCGATCATGGCGGGGCCATACGGACAGAAAGGTGTGGTCAGGATCATCTTAAGACGCGCCATACCGTTCTCGATTTCGATGTTGCGGACGAGACCCAATTGAATGATGTTCATGCCGATCTCGGGGTCGATCACTTCCGAAAGGCTTGCCCGAGCCGGTTTGACCATTTCTGGATGCGTTGTGTGAATGGTCCACTGGATTTCATTGATTTGAGAAGCGCTCATAAAGTCCTCTGTTTTTTTATTTAGATTTGGTGACAGGCTGCACAACGTACGTGCAGTGTGCGCCGCCGTTAAGAATACATTGCACCTTATTGGCGGGGAGAGCAAGCATTTTTGAGATCAAAGTTTGATCCACCGTACAGACTTCCGGATGTTCCACGCCGATCTGGTAATATGGACAGGAAGTTTCATGGATCTGGTATTGTCCATCTTTCTTTTCCCATTCCACTGTAAATCCTTCTTGTGACAGCAGTTCCTTGACAAAATTAAGTCGTTCTTCCATGCTCAAGCCTTTGATATCGCTGGCATATTCGCTAACAAGGTCATCGGCCATCTTTCCGAATAATTTTTTGATCATCGGTCCGGGCATGGTTTCTTTCATTTGCGAAATCAGGCGGGTGGTCAGGCGCAGGTAACGAGTAGGGAAGCGTTCCATTCCATCACTGGTCAATACATATATGAGCCGTGGGCGTCCAACCCCGTGTCGTTCTTCCTGTGATTCAACCAGCCCTTCCATTTGCAGGTTCGTCAAATGATGGCGCACAGAAATAGGATTAATCCCCACAGCTTCTGCCAGATCATTGATCGTGGATTTTGGCTTTTTCAGTAAAGTTTGTAAAATCTTGTCTCGCGTAGATTTCATACCGGGCAGTATAACTGCTCTGTATGGTCTTGTCAATATATTAGATAAATATCATAAAAAATATATCTTCTTAATGGTTCGTGCCAAACAACTTTATGTTGATGGATAACAGCGGCTGAAATTCGCCGCTGTGACCCTATATCTTCATGTTGTTTGGGCGCTAGGGGACATAAAACCCACTGACTATGGACCAGGCGCTCCAGTTCCCGGCGGCGTCTTTGGCGCGGATGCGCCAATAATAAATGGTCTTTTTGGTCAATACTTTGGTTTGAATTGTGTTCTTATGGGTCGTAGCTTTAAATTCAGGGCTGGAGAAATCGGCGTTGTTATCCACTTCCAGTTGATATTCAGCGCCGCCGGATACAGTGGACCATTTCAGCCAGGGACGTTTCGGCGTGGTGGCGTTTTGGAGTGGGCTGACAGGCGCAGGCGCAGGGGGAGGCGTTGAGTCTACGGTTAGGGTGAGGGTCGCGCTGAATTTTCCCGGGTAGAGGTCCTTGTTGTAGGCGCGGACGCGGATATAGTAGGCGCCGTCAGGAAGCGATTGAGCGAGTGAAGTATTGGTAGTGATCTGTGCGCTGACGAGTTGCGCGAAGTTTGCGTCGCGGGCGATAAAAACTTCATAGGCTTGTGCGTCCCACACGGAAGACCACGCAACGAGCGGGCTTGAATGTTGAGTCAACTTAACGCGCGGCTCAGTGATGTTGGGCGCGGCAAAGTCTACTGTAGTTTTGGCAATGGAAAAGATTTCGCCGCTTGTGAAGCCCGCATTCGCAAGCGCATTGCCGGCGCGATCTGTAATGTCGGCGTTTGTGGCCAGGTCGAGCCGCAATGCGCCAGAGCCAGCTCCTGTGCTGACCGTGATAACGTAGAAGGGGTCGGCATTTTGTATGCCGAGGATGGCGGATTTAATCACATTTGTTTGAGTCAGTATAAAGTCATTGGCATCTACATTGTTGACCGGCTCAGAAAAGGTCACGATGAAATCCGCTGTGGGGTTTGAGGTTGGGCTGTTACCGGCGCGGATGATCGAAGTGACCTGCGGCGCTGTGCGATCTATGCTATACGTTTCGCCGCTGAAGCGCCCGGCGCCGATGCCGCCCAGAGGAATGCCTTGCGCGTTTTGAATGCTGTCATTGTCATACAGTTCGAGTTTAAGTTCACCGTCCTTTGTGCCCGTTCCAACTGTAATGATGTAAAAGGGATTGGCATTATTGATGTTGATAATGCCGGCGGCGTTGGTAAGCGCAAAATCGCTTGCATCCACGCCGGAGACAGGCTCTGAGAAAGTAACAATAAAATCGACGCGTGCGGCGTTGGTGGGGTTTGCGCTGGCGCGGATCATGGAAGTGAGGATGGGCGTATCAATGGCAATGTTGACGATCTCACCGAGAAAATTTCCATTGAGTAAATTTCCAAGTGCGTCAGTGATACTGCCATTGTTGTTCAAGTCGAGGCGGATGCTGTCGCTGCCCGGTTGAATCGAAACAGAGACGGTATAAAGGTCGCCCGCACCGGTGATGTTCGTAATGAGCGCGCCGTTGATGGTGGATAAAATAAAATCGCTTCCATCCACGCCGAGAACAGGTTCAGAAAACCGGATAGCGTAGTCTACGCTGGAAGCATTCGCCGTATTGACGCGCGTTATGGCGGTTACGATAGGCGCTTGACGGTCAACCGCGTAAGACTCCCCAGCCGTGAAACCGGCGCTTGTAACATTCCCTGCCAAATCGCTAACGGAGTTATTGGCGAGGAAGTCAATTCGCACATCATCATTTCCACTTCCAGTAGAAACTGAAACTGTGTAATTTGCGCCCAAGCCACTGACGCTTGCAATGTTTGCGCCTGTATTGCTGACAACTGCGAAGTCGCCCGCATCCACGCCGGTGACTGGTTCAGAGAATATCACTGCGAAATCAACCGCGGCGGCGTTGGTGGGGTTTGTAGAAGCCCGCATGATGTTGGTTATTGTTGGAGTTGTTTTATCAATGCTGTAAGTGTCGCCGGTTGCGAAATTGCCATTGGCGGCGCCGTTTCCGCCCAAGGGGAGGCTCAGGCTGCTTAAGATGGAGTCATTATCGATAAGATCGAGCCGCAGCGTTCCGTCTCCATTGCCTGTATTTACAGAAACAGTATAGGCGTTTCCCGTTCCCGTCACATCTATGATGCCTGCGTTTGGAATGTTGGTATTGAGAAGAAAATCAGACGCATCCACGCCGGTGACAGGATCTGAAAACGTAATTTGAAAATTCACCTGCCCTGCGTTGGTCGGGCTTGGGTCATTTCTTAGTATGGATGAAACGACCGGGGCGCTTCCGCCGATGATGTATTCATCCACAAGGATACCGGCGCGGGTAATCATTTGAAACTTCATATACGCGTTGGTAGCTTCCACCCGCATGGCGCCATAATCCAGGTTGTAGCGCACCTGGCTTTCGGGAATGACGGTTTCGAATTTGTAAATCTCGGCCCCACCCAGCCCATTGATCAAATATGGAAGCCCGTTTACATTCAATCGTTCGTAAAGATGATTATGACCCGAGAGTACAACATCTGCGCCCCATTCTTTAAAGGGCCAGCGCATGTATTCCGTGCCGCGGTGTTTGCCTGATGTATAAGGGGGGTGATGGAAAACAACGACATTGAACGGTGAAGTGGATGCCTTGAGCGCTTTTTTAAGCCAGATTGCCTGCTCAGATTTTTCATCCACGCCATCCGGTTCATTGCGATCGCTGTCAAGCATAAAGAAATGAATTGGACCTTGTGTGAATTCGTAGTATCTTTGGTGTTTTTTTAGATCAAAGTAATCAAGGTAAGACTTAAGACCGTCCCCAGCCCAATCATGATTTCCCGGCGTTGGGTAGAACCTTCTGGTTGGCGAACCTGCGCCGTATTTGCCCTTGTAATTAACAAGATACTCATGATAATACTGACCAATATTATCATCCATTTCATAAGGTCTGTCGTTTTGATTGTTATCGCCAGTTGTGACAATGAAATCAGGATTCCAGCTCTTGACCAGGGCTGCCACGTCTGCTGTGGGCTGTCCTGCCAGACCATAATCGCCAATGACAGCAAACACGATTCGGTCGCTTTGAGCATACGCGGAAGGCGCACGGAATGAAAGCGCCGCAAAAATTGCAATTAAAATAATGGAGAAGGGCTTGCCAAGTTTGGATTTCATTTCATGCTCCTGAATAGATACGCTCATTATATTTTTCTAATCTTTAAGTCCGCCCGCCTGGCATGAACTTAATACGGTTTTGTTCTTGTTGTAAAATGGAACGCATTATGAGGTCATTCATTTTGGCATGTGTTGTCGTGTTTGTTTCATCTTGCAATTTCCCCGCCCCTCAGAACGCCGTAACGAAGACTCCGACTCTGGCTGCGCCTCCACCATGGGCTGAAACGCATACGCCTGCCCCGGCTTCGACTAAAACAGTTGTTCCACCTACGCAAACGGCTGCGCCCATCCCTTGTGATCCGCTGATTGTGGACTACTGTATCAGGGAAGGGTATTTTGTTTTTCAACGCCCGATTTTGCCGCCCAATAATGCGGAAGCAGACATCACCTATCTCTACGCTTCGACCCAAAATGGCAAACGTGATCCGCATCACGGGGTTGAGTTTCAGAACGCTTTTGGAACGCCTGTCCATGCCGCCGGTGATGGTTTGGTTGTATTTGCGGACGCAGATAAAACTGCCAAACTCAGCCCGTGGACGAATTTCTATGGCAATGTCGTTGTCATTCAACACGCCAATGCGACCTATACCTTGTACGCGCATTTATCGAACATCCTTGTTGTTCTGGGGCAGGAAGTGAATGCGGGCGATGTGATCGGTAATGTCGGCATGTCCGGCGGCGCGACGGGACCGCATCTCCACTTTGAAGTCCGCATGGGAGGCGATTACACGGATTATTTCTCCACCCAAAACCCAGAGTTGTGGCTGCTCCCCCGGCAGGGAACCGGCGCGTTATCCATCACAGTTCACCCCCTTGAAGAACGAAACTACGAACGCCCTATCGTCGTTACACGCTATGCCCAAAATGGCGACGAGGTTGTGTTTGTTTATTACATTGCATCTTACGCCAGTGGGTTTGAACATAACCGCGAAGATGCCGTATTAAATAACCTGCCGGTTGGGCGGTATAAAATTGCATTCAATGACAGTTCCGGTTTGAGGGAACGTTTTGTATGGATCGAGCAGGGAAAATTAACAGAAGTGGTGTTTGATATAAAATAGCATGAATAAAAAAAGCGCGTCCGTTTTGGGCGCGCTTTTTCAAGCCATTGGCATTCGAGAGCGTTTTAAGAGCTTGGTTCTCTTCGCATCTGTAGGATGCGCTCTCTGGCGCATCCAGCAGCGTGAGAGAACGTCGCTTACAGGTAAGGGAGGTGCGTTTTAAGACACTCTCTTACACAGAAACGGCGGGAACCATCAAAATATACACCACGACTCCCCCGACCAATGCAATCACGCCAAGGATTGCGAAGAACATCCGCATATTGCTGTCTGCGCTGAGAAGGGAAGCCCAAGCCACAAACGCCAGGCCAAGCGCTGCAATCAACATGACCAGTTGGAGTTGGTCGCCGCGTTCATCGTATTGTGAAGCGAGGTCGAAGTTCGCATCGGATTGATTCCAATACTCATACGCTTCCGTGTACATCTCATCGTAGTATTGCTCGTCCCAAACGCCCTGGCTGCGTTCAAAAGCGGCAGATAGCGCCTCCGAAAAATTCTCCTGATAATATTCCGCGATCTCAGGTCGTTCGTCCACGTTCAAATACCAGTTGTCGAAATAATTGTAATCCTGGGTAATGTCCTGACTGGCGCGCAGGTATTCGGCGTTTCCGTCGTTTAACTGCTGCATTCCAAGAATTTCATACTTGTTCTGTTCTGAATCTGCCATGGAACCCTGATAACTTACAAATGCCGTAAAAACAGATAAAACGGCGATCATCGTTCCCAAAACGATTTCATTACTAAAAAACTTCCTCATAGCCTTATCCTTTGAAATTTTTTTTTCGGCGACTTTCCGCACTCGTTCTCTTTGAAAAGTTTGCAAAACAGCATCAACAGGGTTTCCGCAAAACTCCTGAAGGTTGACTGCCGACCACTGCTTCGCTTCTTTCTGCGCTCGTGCCTGTCTACTCTTCCAGGGTGCTGATATCACCCTCAGGCAGACCTTGCGCCCTTGCCTTCAACACGCGCCGCATGATCTTGCCAGAGCGGGTCTTGGGAAGTTTATCCACGAACTTGACATCTTCGGGGCGGGCGATGGGCCCCATGTGCGTGGCAACATGCTGGCGCAATTCTTCAGCCAATTCGGGCGAAGGCGCAAACCCAGCGCGCAACAACACAAAGGTGTGGATCGCCTGTCCCTTCACATCATGCGGCAGACCAATTGCCGCCGCTTCTGCCACTGCGGGGTGACTGACCAACGCCGATTCAACCTCAGCCGTGCCCAGGCGGTGACCGGAAACTTTAATCACATCATCCACACGCCCGATGATCCAGAAGTAGCCGTCCTTGTCGCGCTTGGCGGAGTCGCCGGTGGTGTAGCGTCCGGGGTACTTGCTCCAATATTGATTCACATAGCGCTCGTCATCGCCATAAATTGTGCGCAGCATCGAGGGCCACGGGCGAAGCAAGGTGAGATAGCCTTCGGTGTTGTCAGGAACTGGGTTGCCTTGCTCATCCACGATCTCGGCTTTTTGACCGAAGAAAGGTCGGGCGCCAGAACCAGGCTTGAGAGGCAAGACAGGCGTCGGCGTGATCTGAAACGCGCCGGTCTCCGTCTGCCACCAGGTATCAATGATCGGGCATTTCTCCTTGCCGATGACGCGGTGATACCACTTCCACGCTTCGGGGTTGATGGGTTCGCCCACCGAGCCGAGTAAACGCAGAGATGAAAGGTCATGCTTGTTAGGCCACGATTCGCCGAAGCGCATCAGCCCGCGAATGGCGGTGGGGGCAGTGTAGAAGATGGTAATGCCGTAGCGCTCGATTACCTGCCACCAACGGTTCGGATAAGGATAGGCAGGCCCGCCTTCAAAGAGCATCGAAGTCACGCCGTTGATCATCGGACCGTACACGATGTACGAGTGGCCCGTAATCCAGCCGGGGTCGGCGGTGCACCACCAACGGTCCATGTCGTTGACATCAAAGGCATATTTCAAAGTCGAGTACGTTCCAACCATGTAACCGCCGTGTGTGTGCAAAATGGCTTTCGGTTTTCCGGTGGAGCCGGAAGTATAGAGAATGAAAAGCGGGTCTTCCGCGTCCATTTCTTCGGTGGGGCATTTGCCATTGGCAATGGGCAATTGACACAGGTCGTGATACCAATGATCGCGTCCGGCTTCCATTGTCACGCCATTGCCCACGCGCTTCACGACGATCACATTTTCAACAGAGGGGCATTTCTTAAGCGACTCATCTACAATGGCTTTGAGTTCCACCACCTTGCCGTTTTGATACGCTCCATCGCAAGTGATGACCAGTTTAGATTTGCTGTCTTCGATGCGCCCCTGCAGCGAGTCCACCGAAAAGCCGCCGAACACCACCGAGTGGATCGCGCCGATCTTGGCGCACGCCAGCATGGCAAAGACGATCTCCGGCACGCGCCCCATGTAAATGGTCACGCGGTCGCCTTTTACCACGCCCATGGCTTTGATGATATTTGCCATGCGCGAGACTTCGCGGTTCATGGCGAAATACGAGAACGTGCGCTCAGATTTTCCGTCTTCTGATTCCCAGATTAGGGCAAGTTGGTTTTTGCGATGCGTTTTGAGATGTCTATCTATTGCGTTATGGACGATGTTCGTCCGCGCGCCAACAAACCATTTGTAGAACGGCGATTTCGAGTCATCGAGCGCCTTGTCCCACTTCTTGTACCATTCCAATTCAGAGGCTTCCGCTGCCCAAAAGCCTTCCAAATCTTTATCGGCTTTCTCTGCCAGCGCATCCCAATCTTTCAGCCGCGCCTGCGCCACAACCTGCTCCGACGGATAATAGACTTCGCCTTCCATTTCCTTCTTCTTCGCCATGCCAGCCTCCTGAATTGAAAAAATATTGCGCTATTTTAATCCTTTTTTCTTACTCCACCCAATCCAAAATCTTGTAATACAAACCCGCAAACGGCAAAAACCACGGGCTGCCGTTGTACAATCCCAGCGGCGCGGACGGAAAATCAAACTTCGCAAACGGGTGGTCCTTGATCGTTTCTTTTATCATCGCCTCGGCAACTGTCGCGCCCAAATATGTTGCCATCGCCACACCATGACCCGCATAACCGAGTGAATAAAAAATCCCATCATCTTCGCCTACATGTGTCATCTGGTCAAAGGCAAAATCAAGTGTGCCACCCCAAACATATTCAACTTTTGCGTCTTTCAGCTGTGGATAGACTTTTATCATCTCACTTCGTAAAATCTCACCGCTTTGGGCGATCGTATTTTCATTCTCAGGGAAGAACGCCGCCCGTCCGCCAAAGATCATGCGGTTATCCCACAGACGAAAATAATTTAGGAAATGTTTGTAATCAAAGATCATTCTGTTCTTGGGGCTGAGCTCATGCGCCAATTCATCTGAGAGTCGTTCCGTTGCAATGATGAACGAGCCAATCGGGATAATCTTCTTTTGAAGTTTCTTCGTCGCCCCACCCGTATACCCAGATGTCGCCACCAAAACGGATTCCGCTTCTAAATTCCCTCTTTCGGTTTGGATGAAGAACCGGTTCGGACTCCGCTTGATCTTGGTGACACGCGCTCGCGCGCAAAGCGTTGCCCCCGCCCTTGCTGCCGCACCCGCCAACCCTGCCACATATTGCGCCGGGTTTAACCCGCCACTGACCTCATCCACTAACGCGCCGTGATATACATCCGTGCCGATTTCAGAGCGCAGGTCTTTCGGCGATACGAGTCGCACGTTGTGATTGAACTCCTTCGCCATGAAATCCACTTCGCCTTGCAGGGACTCGTAATGCTTGGGCTTGTTTGCCATCAATAAGTGCCCATAGCGTGAAAAGCCACAATCAATGTTTTCTTCTTTGACGATCTGCTCGACGATATTCACAGAATCCAGCGAACACTGAAATAATTCTTTCGCCAATTCCCGCCCATAGTTTTTGATGACCGTTTGCATGGCAGGCTTTAGCCCGGTCAACGTCATGCCGCCATTGCGCGAGCTCGCGCCCCAGCCTATGGTCTCGGCTTCAATCACGACCACATTCACACCTTGCTTTGCCAAGGTTCGCGAGGCGCTCAAACCCGTGTACCCGCCGCCGATGATCGCCACATCCACTTTGGAGGGGATAGGTGTGAGATTGGAATCAGCGGGCATTTGGACGGTGGTGTGCCAGTAGATGTGTCGTTTCATTTTAAGCTCCGGATTTCAGTGAATAGGACAATTGTGCCATACTTTAGTTCCTCCCTTTGATGGAAAATAGGAGCTGTTTGGTAGTATTTTTGTAATCAGGAGAAAATCGTGGAAGTCTTATCAGATATCTTGGATTGTATAAAATTTCCACTTGGGGCTTTATCGATCATAGTATTTGTGGTGCTGGTATTCTGGCTACAAAACCGGAGTCGAAAGGCATTGCTCCAGCAACGGAAAGACTTAAGAAACGAGATTGGAAAAAGTGCAGTTATGGCTCCCGCAGTGGTTCTGTCTGCTAAAAATGGTGTCGTTGAAAAAAGTCGAATGTGGGTGACTTTTACAGTGGAGGTCCAGCCTGAAGGTCGCCCGGCTTTTCAGGCTACCTTTAAAGATTGGGTCTTGTTGCAGAAAAGGGGTTTTGTATCCTGGGGCGAAAGACATGAAGAAGTGGGGCAAAAGATTTGGGTGACCTATAACGTAAATGACCCAACAGAAATGATCCTTGAACACTACGATGTTGATCATCGCATATTGATGGGTCAAAAGGCGTTCGAAAAGATATATGAGCGAAACAAAATCATTCGCGAGACCGGCGAGGAAGCTGAGGCGTTGATCCTTGCAGCCGAAGATTTGAACCTGCATGTGAAACTGGAAAAGGAATTCAATCCAGCCAAAGGACATTACATGCTTTACAAAGTGGAAGTTTACCCAAAGACGGGTGACCCTTATAAGGCGGAATTCCAGGCGTTGATCAAAACAAGCTCTCTGCCAAAGTTCGAGGTTGGCAAGAAATGTTATGTGAAATTTGATCCCCAAGATCGTTCTCAGGTTTGCATCTCTCGTGCCATGGAATGAAGAGTAACAGATGATATAAAAACATGACTCACCCCGAAATTAAGGTTTCGTAGGTGAGTTCGTTTTTAAGAGCAAATGGGACGCGGATCAACGCTGAACACGCGGATTTTTTAATCCTTTTCCGCGTAAATCCGTGCTCGTCCGCGTCCCATATTAAATTCGGGGTTAATGATGTTTTTATTATTCCAATATTTCTTCCCAGTTTAATTCTTTGAACGCCTCTTGCAGACGATGACCATCATCCACGACGATGTATTTTAAGTCTGTGAAGAATTTCTCGGCATATGCGCGTGCTTCGTCGAGCGGAACGACGTCATCCGCTGTCCCGTGGATCACGGTTGTGGGGACAGAGACAGGCTCGAGATTAAGATAGGAGCCGAAGGGGTCTTTCATCAAGGCGGGGGCGAGCAGAATCAACTTGCGGACGTGAGTCGGCTTTTGACAGGTGAAGACCGTTCCCATTAATCCTCCCAGAGACGAGCCAATGATCGTCCAGCCTTTTTTGCGACCGATGATCTTTTTGAGTTGCGCCATGCGTTCGTCGAAGTCGCCGGTGAAATCGGGTGTGACCATGCCGGGGAACTTCTCGGCGAACTGACGGGCTTTGCCGCTTTGACTATTGCTGTCTGAGCCGTGGAGGTAGATGATGCGGGAATTGTCCATTTTCTTTTTTCTCGGCTTGCGCGCTGGTTTCGCTTTTTCTTCGGGTGGCGCGCTTTCATCGATAAAGTCATCGGGTTCGGTGGGTCTAATGAGGGTGAGTGGCTGCGGGCGGAGTAGGTCGCGCAGTTCTTTTTGCAACGGGGGTGGGAAGTCTGGCGAGATGCGCCGCATGGTGACGGCGGTCATTTGATTCTCAGTGGTGCTGAGAATATGCTTGAGCATGAAGATGGTCTCGCTAGCAGACGCACGATAAAGTGTGACGATGAGGTCAGTGAGATCGTATTGCAAAGTGGACGGAGCTTCTTCGACGATGGGCTCCACGATGTCGAAGATGGCGGGGAGATTTTCAAAGTCGGAGTCCGCGATCATGGGGATGAGCGCTTGAATGCCGTTTGACCAGGTACGAGAACGCTCAGGGTGCAGATATTCGCGCACTAACGCCAAGAATTGATTCGGTGTTTCCTTGCGCATGCGGGTGAGACTGGTCGTGAGCAACGCCACGCGCACTTCCGGGTCGCGGATCTGCTGAGTCCATGCGGTGATGCGCGGCAGCAGGCGTTCTTCCTGCGGTGGAATTCTGCCAAGCAGATAAGAAGCGAGCAGGCGAGTTTCGAGCGCGCCTTCATCCC
>JACAEP010000286.1 GCA_013388795.1 Chloroflexota bacterium
ATTGGAGATTTCTTCGAGCGTGAGGTCAATGCCGAGCCAGCGCTTCACGTCGTTGATGGTGATCTCGACCACCGCGTCTTTCGGCGGCAGCGGATACGCATCCACGAGATCGGGGGCGATGGCGCCGCCAGCCCATTCTGCCATGTACTTCAAGCCAAGTTTCACGCCGCCTTCTGCCATCGCCGGATGTATGCCGCGCGAAAAACGGAACGAGGCTTCGGACGGCAGGTTGTGCTGTTTTGCTGTGCGTCGAATGTTGATGAAGTTCCACGCCGCGCCTTCGAGCAAAATATTTTTGGTACTTTCGGTTACTTCGGATTCTGAGCCGCCCATCACACCTGCCAATGAGAGCGAACCCTTCTCATCGCAGACAAGCACGTTCATGGCAGTGAGCGTGCGTTCGTTGCCGTCGAGAGTCTTGAGTTTCTCGCCATCTTTTGCGGCACGAGTGATGATCTTGATCTTCTTGTCGCCAGCGCGTTTTTTCAAGACATCGTAATCGAAGGCATGCAGCGGCTCACCATATTCGATCATGGCGTAGTTGGTGGCATCCACCACGTTGTTGATGGGACGCACGCCCGCCAATTTGAGCCGGCGTTGAATTTGATACGGACTGGGTTTGATCTCAACGTTGCAAATTAATCCAACAACGAATCGCGGGTTGAGTTCGGGGTCGGTGATTTCGATTTCGACGAGTTCCTTGACTGACTGACTGCTGACCGCTGACCGTTGACCGTCTGCGGTCTGTCGTCCGCCGTCGGTTTTGAGGTCGCGACCCAACATCGCCGCCAACTCACGCGCAATGCCGATCACATTCGCATTTCTTGCCATGTTCGGCAAAATGGAAATATCCAGCACGGCATCGCCCATGTAATCGGCGAGCGGCATGCCCACCGGCGCGTCATCGTCGAGGATGATGATGCCGTCACTTTCGTCGGTGATGCCCAATTCTTTTTCAGAGCAAACCATCGAGTACGAGTCCACGCCGCGGATCTTGGCGCGTTTGAGCGTCATCAAGACCTGACCTTCGGCGTGACCATCGTAGAGAGTCGTACCTTCCTTCGCATACGCCACCTTGATGGGCTTTTCAAGTTTGCCCGTCCCTTTGAGGTGGAAGATGTTCGGCGCGCCCGTCAAAACGACCTGATCTTGCTGACCATCGTACAGGTCAAGCAGAGTCAACTTGTCGGCATTCGGATGCGCCTTCACCTCACGGATCTCCGCCACGACAAGTTTCTCCTTGTCCCAGCCAATGCCGTTGGTCTTGAACTCGTGCTTTTCGCCTTCTTTGTACACAGGCATGGGCAGACCGACGTAAAGAATCTCGTCCACTTCCATACCAGCGAGGGTGAGTTTGCGGGCAATGTCTTCGACGGAAAGCCCGCTCAAATCAATGAAATCTTTTAGCCATGAGAGAGGTATTTTCATAAGTTACTCCTGAGAGAGTGCGATATTCGTTATTCGATATTCGAGTCTGAAGATTGATTTGAATTATCTTCAACGATGTAATCTGTAGAGGCTTCGCGGACAGCGTAGTTCGCTCCGGGTTCATTGGCGCCTTGTTTGCTTTTCTTCAAGAAGCCAATATAGCCATTAATAAGCCGATTTAGGTTTTCGCCATCCATCACAAACGATTTGTAAAGTGTTTCAGAGATATAGCCAACTTTATAGGCATAAACAATTTGGCTTAGAGTTTCTTCAAGAGAACCGCGTGCAATATAGCAAAATCGCACATTATCTTGAAAATAAAAACGCCCATGACCTTCTGCAATATTCGCTGGAACACTCTGCGACGAGCGGCGGATTTGCTGGCTGAGCGCCCACTTTTCTTCAGACGGAAGCAAGTGAAGTAATTCTTTATGAACGCGCACGGCAAAATCCCTTGCCTTGCACCACACATCCAGTTTTTCAAGTCCGCTGACGCTCATAAATCCTCTTAATTCGATATTCGATACTCGATGTTCGGTATTCGACTCATCTAATTATCGAATATCGAGTATCGAATTATCGGCTCTTCCTAAAACTGCTCCAAGAACCTCACATCGTTACCCCAGAAGTAACGGATGTCGCCGACTTTATTGCGCAGCATGAGCTGGCGTTCCGGCCCCATGCCCCAGGCAAAGCCGGAGTAGACCTTCGGGTTGTAGCCGCCTGCGATCAGCACATTGGGATGCACCATGCCGCAGCCGAGAATTTCAAGCCAGCCTGAATTCTTGCAAACCTGGCAGCCCTTGCCGCCGCAGACAAAACACTCCACGTCCACTTCGGCGCTGGGTTCCGTGAACGGAAAGTACGAAGCGCGGAAGCGCAAACGCGCGCCTTCACCGAACATGCGGCGCACAAAATCAGCAATCGTGCCTTTCAAGTCCGCGAAGGTGATGTTCCTGCCAACGGCAAGTCCTTCCACTTGGTTGAACTGCACTTCAGAACGCGCCGTGATCTGCTCATAGCGGAAGCACATGCCCGGCAGCGCAATGCGAATCGGCGGCGGGTTGTTCGGGTCGGTCGCCGCGAAATATCGCATGGCGTGGATCTGTCCCGGCGAGGTATGCGTGCGCATCAGAATCGGATTATCGCCGCGGTTCTCCGCTTCAATAAAGAACGTGTCCTGCATGTCACGCGCGGGGTGATGCGGCGGGAAGTTCAAATGCTGGAAGTTAAACTCATCCGTTTCCACTTCGCGCGAGGTGAACACCTGAAACCCCATCTCCGCCAAAATCGCCAGCACACGCCTCAACTGCTGCGTGGACGGATGCAAACGCCCGATATGCTTGTTGCGCCCGGGCAGGGTTACATCCAATTTTTCTTCGGCGAGGGATTTCGCCAACGCGGCTTGTTTCACCGCTGCGGCTTTTTCTTCCAACGCAGCCTCAAGCGCC
>JACAEP010000289.1 GCA_013388795.1 Chloroflexota bacterium
CCAATTGCTCACGGCGAAGGAAATTTCCAAGCCAATTACCAATTACCAATTACCAATTACCTCTCGTCTGACCAAATCGCTCTCACCTACATCCACGCGGACAGTTCGCCCGCTAACGGTGATTATCCTGCCAACCCAAACGGTTCCATGCTCGACATCGCTGGCATTTGCAACCCGCAAGGTAATATATTGGGACTCATGCCTCACCCTGAAAATCACATCCATTCGTATCAACATCCGCAATGGACACGCGGCGTAAAAGGCAATAGTGGATTGGTGTTATTCGAAAATGGCGTGAAGTACGCAAATCAAATAAGTTAATGTCACCCTGAGCGATAGCGAAGGGTCTCTAAAATAATCGTAGAGATTCTTCGCCGCTTCGCGGCTCAGAATGACAAAAAAGAGAAAACATGATCTCAAAAGAAGAACTCATCAAATTACTCCCACTAGCATTCGGCGAAACAAATCTTTCACTCCCCAACAAACAGACGGGCAAAGTTCGCGAGTGGTATGACTTGCCCGACGGCAAACGGCTTATCATCACAACCGACAGGCTTTCGGCGTTTGACAGAATCCTTGCCAAAGTCCCATACAAGGGACAGGTGCTCAATCAGTTATCAGCTTGGTGGTTCGAGCAGACAAAAGACATCATTGCCAATCATCTGCTCTCTGTTCCCGATCCGAATGCATCTATCGTCACCACTGTTCAACCTCTTGCCATCGAAGTCATCGTGCGTGGATATATCACGGGCGTGACCTCCACGGCGCTGTGGTATCGCTACTCCATCGGCGAGCGGAATATTTACGGCTATGACTTTCCCGAAAATCTGAAAAAGAATCAAGCCCTGCCCGAGCCGATCATCACCCCTACCACCAAAGGCGGCGAGACAGGACACGATGAGCGCCTGACCTGCGCCGAAGTGACCGAGAAAGGCTTGCTCGACGAAAAGACTTGGGCGCAAGTCCAAGCCGCCGCGCTTGCCATCTTCAAGCGTGGACAGGAAGTCGCCAATAAGGCAGGCTTGATTCTCGTGGACACCAAATACGAATTCGGCATTGCTCCCGATGGCAGCGTCATGCTCATTGATGAAGTCCACACACCTGACTCATCCCGCTATTGGAAAGCGGATTCATATAAAACAAAATTCAGCGCGGACGAAGAACCAGAAAACTTTGACAAGGAATTTGTCCGCATTGCTTATGCTGAAAAAGGTTACCGCGGCGACGGTGAGATTCCATCCATGCCAAATGAACTTTGGGCAGCCGCCAGTGAACGCTACATTACCATCTACGAAATGCTCACAGGCAAAACGTTTGAAGCAGGCGCATATCCCATCGAAGAACGCCTGCTCAACAATCTGAAAGAGTTGCTATGACCAATCCGTTGATTGCCATCATCATGGGTTCCAAGTCTGATTGGGAGACGATGGAACACGCTACTAAAACGCTCGACCAACTAAACATTCCCTACGAAGTCAAAATCGTATCCGCGCATCGCACGCCTGATCTGCTGTTTCAATTTGCCGAGTCCGCTCACGAGCGCGGCATCGAAGTCATCATTGCAGGGGCAGGCGGCGCGGCGCATCTGCCTGGTATGACCGCCGCCAAAACACATCTGCCTGTGCTGGGTGTGCCTATCCAATCGAAGACGCTCAACGGCATGGATTCCCTCCTCTCTATCGTGCAAATGCCCGCGGGCATTCCCGTTGGCACGCTTGCCATCGGTCGCGCGGGCGCGGTCAATGCGGCACTGCTGGCGGCGTCCATTGTTGCCAACAAACACAGCGAATATCTTGCCCCCCTGCTCGCCTATCGCGCCGCGCAAACCCAATCCGTTTTGGATAACCCCGACCCGCGAGAGAACAACGGATGACGAATATTGGCGTTTTGGGAGCAGGTCAACTGGGACGCATGCTCGCCCTGGCAGGATACCCACTTGGACATCGCTTCCGCTTCCTAGACCCCGCCTCCGACTCGCCCGCAGGCTTGCTCGCTGACCATCTGACATTAGACTACGCGGACACGTCCGCACTCGAGCAGTTTGTCAACGGATTGGACGTGGTCACATATGAGTTTGAGAACGTGCCTGTGGAGGTTGTGAGGCATTTGGAAAAAAATGTGTCTGTTTATCCCCCATCAATGGCATTAGAAAAAGCGCAAGACCGTTTCGTTGAAAAATCTTTTTTTCAAGAGTTGGGAATTCCCACTCCCAAATTCACTATAAACGGACTTGATAACGGATTCACGGATGGAAACGGATTTGGGTTTCCTGCGGTTTTGAAGACTCGGCGGATGGGGTATGACGGGAAGGGACAAAGTATTGTCCATTCGCAGTCGGAAGTGGAAAGCGGATTATCGAAACGGACAGCGGACGAATTGGATTTGTTCATTCTGGAGGAGTTTATTTTGTTTGACCGTGAACTGTCCATTATTGCTGTGCGGAATAAATCAGGTGAAACAAAGTTTTATCCGTTGATCGAGAATCATCATCGCGATGGGATCTTGCGGTTGTCGTTGGCGATCGGGAATATCTCAGCAGAGTTGCAGAAACAAGCAGAAAACTATGCACAACGGATTTTGTCTGCATTAGATTATGTTGGCGTGTTGACAATTGAGTTCTTCGAGAAGAACGGTCAATTGCTGGCGAATGAAATGGCGCCGCGTGTTCACAACAGCGGGCATTGGACAATTGAAGGGGCGATCACGTCTCAGTTCGAGAATCAGGTTCGGGCGGTGTGTGACGCGCCGCTTGGGAGTACGAATCCGCTTGGGGTGTGCGCTATGGTCAATTTGGTGGGAACGCTTCCAGATGAGACATCCATCTTAAAGATTGAGGGAGCGCATTTGCATTTATATGATAAGGCGCCACGACCGAAACGAAAGTTAGGTCATATTACGTTGGTTGAAAAGGATATGGAGACGTTGTATCAGAAATTGGATTTGATAAGGACTGTATATGATTTTTAGCGACTCGCCCAAAGAAGAATGTGGCGTGATTGGAATCTTCGCGCCGAATGAAGATGTGGCGCGCATGACGTTCTTTGGTTTGTACGCCTTGCAGCATCGCGGACAGGAAGCAGCGGGCATTGCAGTGGCGGATGGTCAGGTGATGATGATGCACAAGGGCGTTGGTTTGGTGTCGCATGTCTTCACGTCAAACACGATGGCAGAGTTGAAGGGACATTATGCAATTGGGCACACGAGATATTCAACTACAGGTTCATCATCATTGCGTAATGCGCAGCCTTTCATGATCGAGAGCATTCACGGTCCGCTGGCGTTGGCGCATAATGGCAACTTGGTGAATTCTGCAGAGTTGCGACAGGAATTGATGGAGCAGGGCGTCGGGTTTTCATCGTCGTCGGATACAGAAGTAATGACAATGATGCTGGCGCGCAATGGCGGCACGACGTGGGAAGAACGCATCAAGGCCGCGATGAAGAAGTGGGTGGGGGCTTATTCGTTGGCGATATTGACGCGTGATTGTGTGTATGCGGTGCGCGACCCGTGGGGATTTCGCCCGCTTTGTATTGGGTTGCTGCCAAGCGGTGGTCATGCCGTGGCATCAGAGACGGGCGCATTGCAGACCTTGGGCTGCGAAGCCATCCGTGATGTGAAGCCTGGGGAAGTGGTGTCGCTTTCGAACAATGCGTTAAAGGTGATGCAGGCATTGCCATCGGTGACACCTTCGGCGATGTGTGTGTTTGAGCATATTTATTTTGCACGACCCGATCAGACTTGGGACGGGATCAATGTCCATCATGTGCGGCAGAGATTGGGCGAGGAGTTGGCGCGTGAAGTTATAAGCGGACTTGGTCACGGATTCACGGACAAAAACGGACGGGGGGTTGCGGATGTGGTCATCCCTGTGCCTGATTCGTCGGTGCCTGCGGCGATTGGGTTTTCACATGTGATCGGCATTCCGTATAACGATGGGTTTATCAAGAACAGATATGTAGGAAGAACGTTTATCGAACCAACGGATTCGCTCCGCAAGCGCGGTGTGGCGTTGAAATTCAATGTCATCAATGAGAATGTCCGCGGTAAACGCGTGGTGATGATCGACGACAGCATTGTGCGCGGAAATACGACAGGTCCGCTGATCAAGTTGTTGAAGAATGCAGGGGCGAAAGAAGTGCATGTGGCGATTACTTGTCCGCCGATTGCGCATCCCTGTTTCATGGGCGTGGACATGGGCAGGCATGAAGACTTGATCGCTCATAAACGCACTATAGAAGAAATCCGAGAATATGTGGGGGCAGATAGTTTATATTATTTATCCGTGGATGGCATGATGAAAGCGATTCAGCGCAAGGATGGATTTTGTCAGGCGTGCTTTACGGGGCAATATCCCATCCCAGTGGATTTGATGTCAGTAAAAACTGGCTTTGAAAGAGGAACGAAGTAAGCGGACTCTATAACGGATTCACGGAAAGAAACGGATAAACGATTAATGAGGTTGAAGGTATGAATGTGTTGGTCATTGGTTCGGGCGGGCGCGAACATGCGATTGTGTGGAAGGTCAGTCAATCGCTGAAGTTGACGAAGTTGTATGCGTTGCCTGGCAACCCAGGGACGGCGGAGTTGGCGGAGAATGTCGGTGGAATATCCGTGGATGACCATGCGGCAGTAGCGGATTTTTGCAAATCTAAATGGATTGATTTGGTCATCGTCGGTCCCGAAGCGCCGTTGGCAGCAGGGTTGGTGGATTGGCTTTCAGCGGAGGGCATCCGCTGTTTTGGACCGAGTCAAGCCGCGGCGCAGATCGAAGCGTCGAAGTCCTTTGCCAAGGATTTCATGGCACGGCATCATATCCCAACCGCGAAATACGCGACCTTTTCCAATTATGATGAAGCCGTTCGATATTTAGAATCCATTGATTTTCCAATTGTCATTAAGGTGTCGGGGCTTGCGGCGGGTAAGGGCGTGATCTTGCCCGAAACGGATGAAGAGGCGAAATTTACGCTTGATGATATTTTGGTGAAAAAAGTCTTTGGCGAAGCAGGCGCGGAGGTAGTCATCGAAGAACGAATGACGGGACAGGAAGTCTCGCTGATGGCGTTCACGGACGGAACATCCGTGGCGCCGATGTTGCCCGCACAAGATCATAAACGGATTTTTGAAGGCGACAAAGGCGCAAACACGGGCGGCATGGGCGCGTATGCGCCTGCGCCGATCTTTACATCGGCAATGATGAGCGAAGCCGTTGAAAAAGTTTTGAAGCCCGCCGTGAATGGAATGAAAAGTGAAGGCAACCCGTTCGTTGGCGTTCTCTATGCAGGCTTGATGCTGACATCAAATGGCATCCGCACATTGGAGTTCAACTGTCGTTTCGGTGACCCTGAAACGCAGGTGGTCCTTCCGCTATTGGAAACGGATTTGGTTGAAATCGCCAAAGCCTGCACCGATGGAAATTTGGCAAACATCAACATTCAATGGAAAAATGGCGCAGCCGTTTGTGTTGTGCTGGCAAGCAAAGGCTACCCTGAAAAAGCGGAGAGTGGCAAAATCATAACCATTGAGGCGTTTCCCGATGACATGGTTTGTTTTCACGCAGGCACAAAAATGGAAAACAAAAATCTCATCACATCGGGCGGGCGTGTGTTCGGTCTGACCGCATGGGCGGAAGATACTGCCAGCGCGGTAAAGAAAGTCTATGCAAACATCGGCAAGGTCACATTCGATGGAATGCAATATCGGAAAGACATTGCGCATTGTGCGTTATCATAAACGGACTTTTTCACGGATTCACGGACAAAAACGGAGGTTGAATGGCAAAAGAAAAGGCTGGATTGGTCAAGACGCCATTAGATGAGTTAACCTACAAAGTCAATGGTTTGGCAATGCAGGTGATGCGCGAATTACGCTCTGGGCACAAAGAAGAGTTTTACCAACGCAGGCTTGCCGAGTTATGTCTTGAAGCAGGCTTACGCGCAGAGATGGAAAAGCGGGTTGAGGTTTGGATTAACGAATCAATGGTCGGTTATCTTTATCTCGATCTTTGGGTCGAGAATGCTCTTGTTGTGGAATGTAAAGCATTGAGTCACGACTTGACCAACCACGAACTTCATCAGGTATTGGTCTATCTTGCCGCCACAGGCAGCCCCGTGGGTATGTTATATAACTTCGGAAAATCAACTCTGGAGTTCAAGCGCATCCTAAAACCCGCCAGCATGCAAGACTGGCAAAAATATTTGTATCGCGTCATTTGGACTCCGCCCGACACCACCCTTCCATGCGAAGAGTCAATCTCACCCAATACCCCCATCCGCTTCTCTGTCATCAGTGACTTCGCCAACCAACCCGCTGTCCTCCCGTCCGTTCCTGTCCGCGATTCCGTTTTAGAGTCCGTTGACAAGTCCGTTCCCATCCGTGATTCCGTGACAGAGTCCGCTTACAGCAGATCTGGTGTTGACATCGACGCAGGCAACCGCGCCGTGGAGTTGATGAAGGATTCAGTCAAAGCCACTTATAACGAATCGGTGCTTGCAGGTATTGGTTCGTTCGGCGGTCTCTTCGACGCCTCCACGCTTAAGCAAATGGACAGCCCCGTGCTCGTCGCGTCTACTGACGGCGTTGGCACCAAGGTCAAACTTGCTGCATCGGTCGGTCGCTATCGCGGCATCGGTCACGACATCGTCAATCACTGCATCAACGACATTCTCGTGCAAGGCGCGCGTCCGCTTTTTTTTATGGATTACTTCGCCACGTCCAAACTCAATCCCGAACGAACTGCGGAAGTGGTGACGGGCATCGCCGAAGCCTGCAAGGAATCGGGCATCGCATTGCTTGGCGGTGAGACGGCTGAAATGCCAGGTGTGTATCGTGATGGAGAATTCGACGTGGCTGGCACGATCGTCGGTGTACTGGAACGCTCCCGCCTCCTTCCCCGCTCGAACCTGCTCGCTGGCGACCTGATCCTTGGTCTCCCCTCAAGCGGACCGCACACCAACGGCTACTCGCTCATCCGCAAAGTCTTCGAAGGCGCAGACTTGGAATCTGTTCACCCCGAACTCGGTTGCTCATTAGCAGACGCATTGCTTGCCCCACACCGTTCGTATTTCAACGCACTCTATCCGCATCTTGATAAGGTCAAAGCATTGGCACATCTCACAGGCGGTGGATTCATCGAAAACATTCCGCGTGTATTACCTGAAAATCTAAGTGCAGTGATTCATTTGAACGCGTGGCATGTCCCGCCATTGTGGAAGTTGATTCAAGAACAGGGTAATATCTCCACCGAAGAAATGTACCGCGTCTTCAACATGGGCATCGGCATGGTCGCCATCGTGGATAAATCTATTGTCAACCACCTGCAATCATCCATTTCAGAACCCATCTTCATCATCGGCGAACTCATCGAAGGCGAACATAAAACCATTTTGGTTTAGTCCGTTTTTTTCCGTGAGTCCGTTACAAAGTCCGTTTATAAGGAATACATTATGAAAGACCTCACCCTTCGCTACGGAACAAACCCCAATCAATCACCCGCCCGCGTCTATATGCAAGATGGCAGTGACTTGCCCATCACCGTCCTTGGCGGTTCGCCAGGTTACATCAACCTGCTGGACGCGCTCAACGCGTGGCAACTGGTTCGGGAGTTGAAGCAGGTCATCGGTCAGCCTGCGGCGGCTTCGTTCAAACATGTCAGCCCATCGGGTGCCGCCGTCGCCGTCCCATTGACCAATATCCTCAAAAAAATCTACTTCGTGGACGATATGGAACTCTCGCCACTCGCCACCGCCTACGCCCGCGCCCGTGGCGTGGACAGGATGTCATCGTTCGGTGATTTCATCGCGCTATCCGATGCCGTGGATGTTCCCACCGCCAAACTGATCTCTCGCGAAGTATCCGATGGCGTGATTGCGCCCGCATACGAACCTGAAGCGTTGGAGATTTTGAAAAAGAAAAAACAAGGTAAATACGCCATCGTGCAAATTGACCCAACTTACGAACCGCAGTTGACCGAAGTGCGCCAAGTCTTTGGCGTAAGCATGGAACAACGCCGCAATGACCGATTAGTGACGCGTGAAGATTTTGCAAACATCGTGACGAAACAAAAAGACCTGCCCGAATCCGCTGTGCGCGATATGTTCATCGCATGGATCACACTCAAGTTCACGCAATCGAATTCCGTTTGTTACGTGACCGATGGACAGACCATCGGCGTCGGCGCGGGGCAACAATCACGTGTAAATTGTGCCCGTCTCGCTGGCTCCAAAGCGGACTTATGGCGTCTGCGTCAGCATCCATCCGTTTTGGTATTGCCGTTCAAAGATGGCGTCAAACGCCCCGACCGAGACAACGCCATTGACCAATTTCTGCAACCCGATGTCACAGAAGCGGAGAAACAAAACTGGAAAAATGTATTTACTGAAATTCCTAATCAGTTGACAGCCGAAGAGCGCCGCGCATGGCTCGACGGTCACACCGATGTCACGCTCGGCTCCGACGCCTTCTTCCCCTTCCGCGACTCAATTGACCGCGCCGCTAAAAGTGGAGTGAAATACGTCCTGCAGCCTGGCGGCTCCAATCGCGACGAAGATGTCATCGCCGCCTGCGATGAATACGACATGACGATGGTCTTCTCAGGTTTGCGCCTCTTCCACCATTAAACTGGACACTAATTACTGATGGCTTCTCTTCCCCGTCTCGTCGTCCTCATCTCTGGCAACGGCTCCAACTTGCAAGCCATTCTCGATGCCTGCGCATCAGGTGAACTGCCCGCATCTGTTGTTTGTGTCATCTCCAACAAAGCGGATGCCTACGGTCTCGTCCGTGCCAAGGATGCAGGTGTCGAAACCGTTCAATTTCCAAAGTTACAAAACGAAACCCGCCAAGAATACGACAAACGACTAGCCAACTATGTGACTACCAAACAACCAGACTACATCGTCCTAGCTGGCTGGATGCGTATTCTTTCCTCTTCCTTTCTTTCCTCCTTCCCAAATAAAGTCATCAACCTCCATCCCGCCCTACCAAATACCTTCCCTGGCACCCACGCCATCGAACGTGCCTTCGAAGCCTATAGACGCGGCGAGATTGACCACACAGGCGTCATGGTTCACCTCGTCCCCGATGAAGGCGTGGACAATGGCCCGGCGCTGGCAACAGAAATTATTCCCATCCATAAAGACGATACGCTTGAAACGCTCGAAACCCGTGTCCACCAAACAGAGCACACACTCCTTGTAAATACTATAAAATCATTACTCAAAAAATCCGTTTCCCCATCCGCTTATCCGCTTCCATAATCCGTTTTGAAAAGGAACCCACCCATGCCTACGGCCATCCTCTCCGTCCACAACAAAACTGGAATCGTCGAATTCTCCAAATCCCTTGCCTCCCTCGGCTGGACTCTCCTCGCCTCTGGCGGGACAGCCAAATTGCTACGCGATAAGGACATCCCCGTCACCGAAGTAGCCGACTACACCAAATCCCCCGAAATCCTCGGCGGACGAGTCAAGACCCTCCACCCCGCCATCCACGGCGGACTCCTCGCCCGCTCCACCGAAGAAGACCATCAGCAACTCCTCGACCTCGGCTGGGACTATATTGACATCGTTGCCGTCAATCTTTACCCCTTTGAAGAAACCATCGCCAAAGCAAATGTCACCTATGCCGACGCTATCGAAAACATAGACATTGGCGGTGTGACCCTCATCCGTGCTGCGGCGAAGAACCACGAACGTGTAACCCTCATCTGCGACCCTGCTGATTATAATTTCGTTCTCGATGAAATCCGCGCGGGTGGCATCACTGCTCAAACCCGCACCAAACTTGCAGTCAAAGGCTTTGCATCCACTGCCCAATACGATACTGCCATCCACACGTATCTCAAACAACAATCAGAGAACTAAATCCGTTTCCACAATCTGCTTTTATCCGTGAATCCGTGATAAAGTCCGCTTACAAAAATTTCATTTACAACAGGTGACAGTCACTTCCAAAGTGACTGTCACCTTATACAAGGAGATAAATAATGAACGAAGAACTTTTTGACCGCTTTGATTCCCTCACCTTCGACGATGTCCTCATCGTCCCAGGCTACACCGAAGTCTTGCCCAACGAAACGGACGTGCGCGTCCAACTCACGCCGACCATTCAACTCAACATCCCGATCCTCTCCGCCGCTATGGATACTGTCACCGAAGCGCGGCTGGCGATTGCGCTGGCGCGCGAAGGCGGTATGGGCATCATTCACCGCAACATGCCGCCAGAAAAGCAAGCCGCCGAAGTGGAAAAGGTCAAACGCTCGCAGTCAGGCATGATCGTTGAACCCATCAGTCTCCAGCCCGACGCGCCGCTCAGCAAAGCCGAAGAGATCATGTCCACCTATCACATCAGCGGCGTGCCCATTACCGATGACCACGGCAAACTTGTCGGCATCCTCACCAATCGCGACATTCGTTTTGTTGAAGCCGCCGATTACAACCTGCCCGTCAGCCAGTTCATGACGAGCGGAGATAAACTCGTCACCGCCAAAGTGGGTATCTCTGCTAAAGACGCCCAAGACATCTTGCAAAAGTACCGTATCGAAAAACTTCCGCTGGTGGATGAGCATGGCATCCTCAAAGGCTTGCTGACCGTCAAGGACATTCAAAAAGCCCGCGACTATCCCAACGCCGCAACGGATTCAAAAGGACGTCTTATCGTCGGCGCGGCTGTTGGCGTGGGCAAGGATGTCGAAACCCGCGTGGACTTGATGATCAAAGCAGGCGTAGACGTCGTCACCATAGACACCGCGCATGGACATTCCAAGGGGGTGCTCGAAGCCATCCGCCGCATCAAAGGCGCATGGAAAGACCTGCCCGTCTTCGCAGGTAACGTGGTCACAGCCGCAGGCGTAGATGCGCTTGTCGAAGCAGGAGCAGACGCAATTAAAGTCGGAGTCGGCGCAGGTTCCATCTGCACCACCCGCATCGTTTCGGGCGCGGGCATGCCGCAAGTCTCCGCCATCTTTGAATGCTCACGCGCCGCGCAAAAGTACGGCGTTTCCGTCATCGCCGATGGCGGCATCAAATTCAGCGGTGATATTGTCAAAGCCATTGTTGCGGGCGGCAATGCTGTCATGCTCGGCAGTCTGCTCGCGGGTCTCGATGAAGCGCCAGGTGAAGTGACGTTATATGAAGGTCGCCGCTTCAAAGAATATCGCGGCATGGGCAGTCTTGGCGCGATGAAAGGCTACGGCGTGGACCGCTATGCCACGGGTCAAAGCGGCAGCGGCAAACTCGTCCCCGAAGGTATCGAAGGTCGCGTGCCATATAAAGGTTTGCTTGGCGAATATGTTTATCAACTTGTCGGTGGTCTGCGCTCGGGCATGGGCTATGCAGGCGCCGCCTCGCTCGAAGACCTGCGCACCAAAACCCGTCTCACGCGCATCACCAACGCGGGTCTCATCGAAAGCCACCCGCATGATGTTATTATTACCAAGGAAGCCCCGAACTATCAGTTGAGCCAGCGATAATTTTTTCGTCATTGCGAGGAGCGCTTTTGCTCTTTACGACGAAGCAGTCTCCGACTCATTGGAATACATTACATGACCTTGCATTTACTTTCCCCTTTGGATGGACGCTACGCCGAGACTACTGCGCCTCTGCGGGATCACTTCTCCGAGTTTGCTTTTCTGCGCGACAGAGTGCGCATCGAACTTAACTTTTTGCCTGCTCTTTCCAAAACAGGCTTGGTGCGCCCCTTGAGCGACTCCGAGTCCGCCCAACTCGAATCCATTGTCACCAACTTCTCTGACGCCGATGCGGAAAACATTCTTGGCCACGAGCGCAAAACAAGGCACGATGTCAAAGCCATTGAATACTTCATCCAAAGCAAATTGCAGGGAACTTCTCTCGAAGACCTCATCCCATGGATTCACTTTGGCTTGACCTCCGAAGATACCAACAGCCTAGGTCAAGCCATTGCGCTCAAAGAATCCAGAGACAAGGTCATCCTTCCGAATATCGAATCTCTAATATCAAATCTCACTGACATTGCCCTCCGTTACAAATTTACCCCCATGCTTGCCCGCACGCATGGACAATTCGCCGTCCCCACCACACTGGGCAAAGAGTTTGCCGTCTATGTTGCCCGCCTCCAAAAGACACGAGGCGAAATTGCAACACACAAATTCGAAGCCAAGTTGACGGGCGCCGTCGGTAACTTCAACGCTCTGCAAGCCGCTGTGCCGAATGTAGATTGGATTGCTTTCAGCCAAGAATTTGTCTCCAGTTTTGGGCTGGAGCCGAATCTACTCACCACCCAAATCCTGCCCTACGATAACTGGGTGCGCTACTTCGACCTCATCCGCTTAACCAATTCCATCTTGATTGACTTTGCTCAAGACATTTGGCGCTACATCAGCGATGGCTATCTCAAACAAGCCGTCGTTGCAGGTGAAGTCGGTTCATCCACCATGCCGCAGAAGGTCAACCCGATTGACTTTGAAAACGCCGAAGGCAACCTCGGTGTGGCGAACTCGCTCTTCAATCACTATGCTCAAAAGTTGACTGTCTCACGTTTACAGCGCGACCTCTCCGACTCTACCGTCCGCCGCACGTTTGGCACGGCGTTAGGCCACAGCCTGTTAGCATGGACCAACTTTCAGCGCGGTCTGAAGCGTATTGCTCCTGATGAGGAAAAACTCACAGCTGAATTAAACGCCCACTGGGAAGTCGTCTCTGAAGGTGCGCAAACCATCCTGCGTGCTGCAGGCAAATTAGACGCCTATGAGTCGCTCAAAGAACAAACCCGCGGACGAGTGATCGCCGAAGCCGATTACAAAGCCTGGTGTGATTCAATACAGGTTGATGATATGACACGCGCAAAACTTAAGGCTCTTTCGCCATCAACATATATTGGATTGGCTGTCGAATTAACTGAATACCCAACGCGCCCGCGTGCCAACGCGTTGGATGTTTGAACTATCTGGTGCGTTTCAAGCCAGATGCCAAGTGTGAACATCGCAAAGACGGCGAAGCCGAGAGTAAAGCAAGATCAGAGAATCAACAAATCCGCGGCAGCATTTCTCCAGCCAGCATATCCACTACGCGAGCGCTGCCTAAAACAGTCTTTAGTAAAACACGTGATTTTGGCTCTGCAACTACTTCCCCGATGATGACCGCGCCTTCGCCATATCTCGTGGACTTCATCACCGCCAGAACCTTCTC
>JACAEP010000309.1 GCA_013388795.1 Chloroflexota bacterium
ATACGGTCAATGATACGCATAACATGATCATTGCTCTCGAATGTGATCGGCACACGATGCACCTTCCCTTTGCGTTCGATATATACATTCTTGGGACCATTCACCATGATTTCCGTGATGGTGTCATCTTCCAACAAGGATTGAAGGGGACCAAAGCCCAGAATTTCAGCCGAGATTTGCTCAAATAATCTTGCCCGTTCCGGACGCGAAAGAACAATATTTTCTTCGGTGAGGATCTGTTCAAATAAAACCTGAATGGTACGGCGAACTTCATCCGTACGGGTCACGTCCATCGACGGATCGATCTCAGCAAGTAATTTATTCTGCACTCTGGTTTTAAGGTCAAAGTACGAACCAGCCTGCGGAGAGGTGATCGGCGCGCTTACCCGGCGAGCTTGCAGTGAAGATAAACGAGAGGCATCTCCGCCGCTTGCAGGGGTCTCGGGAGTTTTAGCGGGCGCCTGCGCGGCTGCAGTTTGAGGCTGCTGCTGGCTGTTACTGGAATTTTGTCCCTGTTCAATACGTCTAAGCAATGACATGATCTAACTCCTTATCGTCTGGCGGAGGAGGATTCATTCTCGCTCTCCAGGGCAATCACACGAGCGCGGATAGATTCTGCCAATGCAAGGATACCCCTGCCAATCGGCTGAGATTTATTATCCAACATGAAGGGAATACCGCGATTGACTGCCGCAAGCGGAATCTTTTCGTCAAACGGGATGACGGCAGAGACCTCATGTTTTAGGTTTTCACCCACCCGTTCCGGCGTGATCGCTATGCGTTTGTCGTAGCGATTCATGGCGAACAAAATGCGGTCTTTATTGATCCCCATGGTGTTCAACAAATCCAAAATTAATCGAGAATTCTTAATGGCGGGGATCTCCTGAGTCGTTATAAGCACAATCACATCACTAAGGTCGATAGCCGAGAGTATCACTTCGGTTAAGATTGAAGAGGTATCTACAACCACATAGGAATAGGACCTCTGCATAAACTGCAAGACTTTTGTGAATTGGTCTGCGGAAACCTTTTCGGCATGTTCCGGCTTTTGCGGCGCTGCCAAAATACGAATCCCCGATGCCTGATGTTTGATCAAAATATCTTCGATGATATCCGAGTCTAGGTCCTCCACACGAGGCGCAATATCCACAATAGTGTTCTTGCCTTGTTCGTTAACAAATACGGCTACATCGCCAAATTGCAGATTCCCATCCACAAGAACAGTTCGAGTATCTTCATTATGAAGGGCAATGGCCAGGTTTACAGCAATGGTTGTACATCCCGTCCCACCTTTGGGGCTGTATACAACAATGATCTTGCCCTGCGGCATGGCAGAAAAACCGCTCATTCCAGGCGCGCCGCCCGATATGGAAGTCATGACCATTTGCTGTTTGGCGCCTTTTTCACGTTCTTCCTGTGCCATTTTTCCAGCACGCTTTATGGCAGAAATCAGCTCATCCCCCATCGGCGGTTTGGTTAGAAAATCACGCGCGCCCGCCAACATGGCACGGCGCATATAATTTTGATCCCCTTGAACCGAAAGAATCACAACCTGAATGTGCGGAGATTGCCGGCAGATGGTTTCTGTTGCAGTGATACCGTCGATATCGGGCATGTTGATATCCATCAGAACGACATCCGGATTCATCTCAAGCGCGAACTGAATGCCTTCTTTGCCTGTTCTTGCCGTTCCCACCACCTCCACATCGGCTTCGAACTGCAAGAGTTTGCGCACGTTCTCCCGGGTTTCGGCAATATCATCAACAATGAGAACTCGAATTTTATCAACAGCCATATCGATAAGTATCCAGAGAATATTTCAAGGTGAATGATTTAAGGCTGGGGCTGCCCCTCATTGGCTGCGGCGGCATCATTTCCCAACACGGGTGAAATAAGCGCCGTCAGAGCAGGATGCATAGCGTAGGGCAGTTTGGCAGGGACGGGAATATTGTATTGACTGAGGAGGAATTGAAGGGTTGAAGCTTCTGTGGCCAGTCTTGCCTGGTCGGAAGGATTGCGCAAGGTGAGGCTGATCTTGGCATTTGTATATACGAGATAAGATAAAGTAACGGCGTCTTGAGGCGATACAATCAGGGTGACAATATCCGGGATAGTAGACGCGGTTTGTTCGGGTTGTGCGGCGGGGTCAGCAGGGGCTTGATCCGCTGTGGCCGCCTGTTCTGCAACGAGCGGGAAGTTCCCCAGTTTCAAAACAACCACATCCTGAAGAAGGGTTTGACAAACCGTTCGCGGGCGCTGAGCTTCTGATGGAATAACATAATAAGGCTGCTGAACGGATGGATCCAATTCAAGACGCCCTTGCGCAGCCCCCGAAGACACTACGCCAAGCGAAAGGATCGGCAAGCCTTCCGATAAAAAGCCCTGTCCTTCCGCGCCTTCCACCTTACCAATACCAGTTCCTGTCAGAATCGCGGTCTGATTGGGAAGAGCAGTTTGATAGGAGGGGTCAACATCCACAAACAAGAGACATGCATTGACGTTCACGTGAGCGCCGTCATTGATGGCATAGGCAGAAACGGATAATCTATCCGTGGGGATCGAAATGGCTGTCATTCCTGGAGGAATCAATGAGGCCCATTGGGGTCCTGAAATGGCAACCGCCGAAGAAGAGTCGGAAACCATTGACTCGGTGATGATCACACCTTGATCCAGCGGTAATTTTGCAATCTTATCGACCAGGAAGGGGAGTTCATCCGCTGTGTACACAACTGAAACAACCTTTTCCTGTGGAATGCTCAAGGTTGCTAGGACATCTTCAGTGATTCTGCCGCCTTGCGGAATATTCTGAGCCGCATAATAAACATCAACGTACAATGTCGTTTGGTCGACCGTTTCTGCGGGGGTAAAAACAAACTGACGAAGAGCCACAAAGGCCACCACCAAACCAATGATGACGATCAAAAGCACCAAAATCAGGGTACGACCGCGACGCATAATTATCTCCTCTTAAAGCACCAGAATTAACGTGCTTTTTATAACACGTTGATTATACAAGAAAAATGTCAAAAACATATTATGCAGGCGTGAAACCCGGCCTGACAAGACTGGGTACTTAACAATATTGTCAGTCAAGGTTCTATATTTTCGCCTGAACCGTAAATGAAATCTTGGCGCCAGAACCAATTGCACTATCGATCTCGAATTTGCCGCCCAACATTTCGGATCGTTCACGGATGAGTTTCAAGCCCAGGTTATTCGAGTCTTTGAGTGTTTCCGGGTCAAACCCGCGTCCATTGTCATCCACAGTGATGCGCAGAAATTCAGCGCCCAGATCAAGATGAACTTTAACCATGCTCGCCTGACTGTGACGGGCTGCATTCCCAAGCAGTTCCTGCACGGCGCGAAAAATCATCACTTCAAGGTAAGGTTCAAGGCGTCGTTCGGTGCCGGAGACGGTCACATTTACTTCCATACCGGATTGTTCCTTAAAAGCCTCTGCGTACTTCTTCAAGGTGGGCACCAACCCGAGATCATCCAGCATCATGGGGCGTAATTCAAAAATAAAGTTCCGGACCTTTTGGAAAGTGCCCATGGCGGAGGCTTTCAAACTCGCCAATTCCTCTTTTGCCTGAGAGGGGTCAACATCCAAAAGGCGCATGGCAATTTCGGTCTGGAGAATAAAGTTGGAAAGCGCCTGAGCCGGTCCATCATGCATCTGCCGCGATAACCGCTGGCGCTCCGCTTCTTGGGCATTGACAATCATCTCAATCCCTGTCATCTGATCTCGAACCGAAGTTGATGCCTGCCCTGCCCCCTCGCGGCTGCCGCCATCATGCGCAAATCGTTCCAGAATCACTTTGTATTTTTCCAGATGTGATTTGTCGTTCTGAAGTTTTTCCAGTTGCCCGCGCATGACAAACAGACGCTGTTGGGCGTCCAATGCAGAGTCGTATGCCATTGTGATCTCATCCAATGCGCCGCCCTGTTTTTGAATCTGTTGAAGGTGAGAGGTGATGGCAGTGTTTCGCTGAGTGAGTTTTGAGAGCTCACCCTGGCTTTGCTCCATCATCAGAGTGATCTCGCGCAAAGCACGCTGCGTCTCTTCAAGCTCGCTTTTATAATCCATCGTTTCGTCAGCCATGGAGTCTCCTAAGGGCGGATATCGGTGTCACGCAACGTGACCCAGCCGCGCTTCAATGCATAGACAACCGCTTGCGTGCGATCTTCAACACCAAACTTTCGCAGGATGGCAGTGACGTGATTCTTGACAGTCTGATGGCTGATTCCCAATAGTGATGCAATCTCTTTATTGCTCATCCCCCGCACGACACAAGCCAAGACTTCCATTTCACGGTCAGAAAGAGGGTGAAATGGCGCGCCGGGTTCGCTGTATGATCGGCGCGCTCCTTCCATACTTTCCTCTATCCACAGTTCAAGTTCACGGCGGGTAAAAACGTTGTTAGCAAACACATACTTGCCTTCCGCCACTTCACGGATGATACGGGACAGGTTCTGTGGTTCAATATCCTTGGAACAATACCCATGCGCACCGGCCAGCGCCGCGTGAATGGCTTGCTCAACATCATCATAACCGGTCATCAGGATGATACGCGTTGCGATCCGGTCTGACGACACCTGATGCGTGATCTGTTGACCGTTCATTCCCGGCAAATTGACGTCCAAGATGGCAACGCTCGGCTTTTTGGAGCGGATCAATTCCAGCGCTTCGTCTCCCGAAGCCGACTGTGCAATGATCCTCATATCGGATTCCAAAGACAGGGCATCCACCACTCCTTGTCTGAAAAGTGGATGATCGTCTACAATTAGCAATGTAATCTGATTCATAGCGTGCCCATTCTTTTTTATATGGATTTGCTTATCATATCTATTTTGTATTTTAACCCATTCTCTCACTTCCAACGGTAAATTGTCATGGGAGCGAAATTTGACTCCGCGACGATAAAACCATCCGAAACGAAGACCACCTGCCTGCCCAATGGTAATTTTTTATACAAATCTGCAAAAGCGATCAGGTAATTGGCATTTTTCTGATCCAGATAGACAGCTAATCTTGCTTCATCACGGATGAACGGGATCACTTCCGGGGAAACCAACCCTGCAAGGTCGAGCAAGCGATGGGTATCAAAATACCCCAGCGCGCCGATGTCATGCGCTGCGATCACGGCGTCGGGCGGCAGATTGGCGGCCGCCCATTTCGCCGGGGCTACCATCTCCTGTTCGATGAGGGCGACATCACGAGCGTAGGTAATGGCTCCCAGCCCAACAAAAAGCAGAGTCAGCGCCCCCAGGCTGACGCGCCACAATGTATTGACAAACCAATCATAACGCCCCAACGACCTGGAAGAGGCAAATTCCGCCACAGCCAGCAGCCCCATTAAGAAGAAGACTGGCATGGCAGGCATGATATACCGTCCATGCTGGTACATGGGCAGGCGCATTAAATACAATAGCATGTATCCCACCGACCAGGCCAGCGCCAGCAAAGCGCCCCAAGCACGAGCTCGAACGGAACGGATCACCCACTTAATCATTCCGGGAATTAAGAGTATCGAAGGTCCAACCAGGAGTTGCAGCAAAAGCTCACCAAGCCTTTGAGTAAGCGGGAAGGTTTGCCAAACGGCGTACTCGGCTTGTTTGGCATAAAAGGTGTTGGGCATGGGGGCGCCGCCCACCAGTAAATTAAAAAGCAGATAAAAAAGGAAGACTGCCCCAAACCCAATGAGTGCCCGTAAAAGTCCGCGCAGACGGGAAGGGGTGTCCTCCTCCAGAAAGAGAACCGCCAACCCAAGCGGAGCGAGCAAGGTCAAACCGTCGGGGCGCACCCAAACACTGAGACCAGTGAGCAAGCCCAGGGTTAGGTAGCGGCGCGAATTCATCATAATGGCAGCCAAGACCACAGTGGCGATCAAGCCATGCAGCAGCGTTTCCATCCCAGACATCGCCGCCCAAAGCAAATGCCATTCGGCGATAATAAATAATCCGATCCAGGGAATGGTTGGGGAATAGGTATTCACCATGCGGCGGGCAGTGAACTCACAAATGACGCTCAACGCCCACATGACTGATAAGCCCAAAAGATATGTCCAGACGTATGGAGCAAGGTTAAAAAGGAAGCCAATGGAAAGCAGCGCAGACCAAAGCGGTGATGTAGACCCTGCCGATGGCAAGCCCGGTCGGAACGACCATTCGCCCAATATGGCTAGGTTGCGGGCAAAGGTGAGATGAATCCATGAATCGTCAAGAGGGAAGCCGATCTTGAATACCAGCGCGCTGACAAGAAGATAAAGCGCGCCTGCCAGGAATGTAAAAATGGCAAGCGTGATCAAATCCTGCCGGGAGAGGGGGTTATGGAAACCGGAAAATACGCGTGTCATTCACTTCACCCAGATATTCGAGTTGAGGATAATTTTGCGGATGGTCGTATAAATCTTTGAGCGGGTCGAGACGCCCTTGCGCCTCAAAAGCAAAATAGCGGATGTCATATCGTTCTGCCACTTCCATGACCGTGCTCACATCGCCATATGGTTGAACGAAGGCAGAACGCCCCGTCATCATATAATAGCCGGGCGAACTCAGCGCCATGATCGTATCGGCAGGCGCGGCTCCTTTTTCGACGATAAACTGCTCCACTGCCAGGTAGGAGAACTCCCCTTCCTGCCAGCCATTTTGGATGACCCGCACCCAAACAACCCAACCCGATAACAAGATCACGATTTGGATCAATGCGACTCGGAACACGACATAGGCATGGTCATCAAAGCGGCCCTTGCTCCTCGCCCAGGCAATGACCCGCTCAAGCGCCGGCGGTACAAGCGCCCAGAACAAGGGCTGTAACGCCGCCGCGGCATGGAAGAAACTTCCGCGCACGCCAGCGAATGGGAATACCAACGTCATGACGAGGAAGAGTAAAACCCAGGCGCAGATTCCCATTTGCACGCGGCGGTCATGGCGTTTGAGGTGCATGCCGATCAGGATGAATGGGAATAAAACGAGATGCCCCTGGGCTGCGATCACGGTTTGAATATTGTTGGCGAACGCCCACCAGCGAACTTTGAAAATGGCGCGCCAGCCGCTTGCCAGCCAGGACTCAATCGTGAGTTTTGCGGCTGGGTAGATAAACGTTTCTTCATAAGAAGTGACCCATAAGGCTCGCCCGCCTGCCGGGGACATGATCGAGCCAAAGACGCTGAGGTTGCGGGCATACCAAGGCCCCATAATAAGGATAAAGCCTAGAAACGCCAGCATCCCAGATTGAACCAGAATTGCAAAGCCGAGTTTTTGATCGCGCGCCCGCCAGAGGAGGAAGAGAAAGGTCAATGCCAGCCAGAGCAAACCGTCGCTGCGGGCGAGCGACATGAGGCCTGCCAACAACCCCATCCAGAACCAGGGGCGCGGACGGTCAGCCAGCAGGAAGAGCAGTCCTCCTGCGAGCATATATACGCCATAATTATCTGGAACAGGCAGAAAGGGCAGGTGAAAGACCGGAAAAATAGCAAGGATGCCGGAAGCCCAGGCGAAGGCGGTGTTTTGATGGAAGCGATAGGATAGGGCGGCTGTCAACGGCGGGACGAGAGCGGCGATCAATATAAAGAAGAGACGACCCGCTTCGTAGCTTTGCGAGCCGGTCAACCACATGCCCAACGCGGTGATGATCGATGCAAGCGGAAACCAATATCCATGAGAGGGGTTGGGAAGCCCCTGTGGGTCTTCGAGATAATTCCAAATATACGGCTCGGTAAAGCCTTTTCCCTGCGCGAGCTGCAGTCCGCCAGAAAAGTAGTAGTTTGCGTCCAGGTAGCCGGGAATTTTCTGGAAGCGCGTGACAATGACCAGAGTGACCAATGAAGTGACAAACAGAATTGTGTAAGAACGACGGGACATAGGGGGTGTTTATTGTGGTGGGTGGATTTTTTATAAATGGTTTGTCAGCGTGTCTGCCCAGACGCGCGGCGGACGGATCGCCCACCAACGAATCCAGTATAAACCAAGGATGGTAAATATCGGCAAAAAGAGGAAGAGGATCTCGTTCGAAATGGTTGTCAGATTTTCCGGCAAGAAGCGATGAAGCGCCCACGGCGCGGCCGTCGCCAAAAGGAAGAGCAGGAACGTCAGCCAAAGGTTGATGCGCCGCCAGCGGTCGTACACAATGGCGAAGACAAACGCCAGCGGAATGACAAGCACGGAAAGATTTTCCACTTCGGAGCGAAAACCAAGTAGGGGAGCTGCCGCAAGCGAAAGACAAGCCGCCCAATACAAGCGGCGATCATCTCCGACCTGCAGGGCATTCCACTCGTAGCCAAGCGCAAAGACCAGCAGGGCAATGACGCCCCATGCGAGATATTCTCCATACAGGGGGAGCAACCTACTTAAAGCAGAGATGACCGAATAGCCAAAATCGGCTTGGAGCGCGTTCCAGCCTGCCCGCAGGCAGGGAATGATCCAATCGGGGTATAGCAGAAAGGAAACTGCCAGCAACACAATGGAGATCATGCCAAAGCCTGCAAAGACACGGAGGCGTTTTTCCTTATAAGCGCGCCAAGCCATCAATACCAAAAACGGCAAGCCTGCCTCCCAATAATAAAGCGAGATGGCCATCAGCGCGCCTGCAGATTCGTCGTTTTCGTTGCGGAAGGCAAAAAGGATACCCGCATAGGACAATCCCAACAGCAGGATGGGGCTGGCAGCAAGAAGGGCTTGAACGCTGTAAAAATTCAAGGTGGTAACAAGAAAAAACAAGACCAAAAACCAGCGCGGAGCGGGCCATTCGGTAAGGCGCAGGCTCAATATGGCCAGTGCGAACAAAGCCCATTCGAGAATCAAGGTATAGACCGCCCGGGCAAGCATCGGGTCGGCGAGAGGCGAGAATGGTATGTAAAGCAGGAAAATGTGAAAAGGCGTATCCAGAATATAGGGGTCAGCCCCGGCGCCAGCCCTGCCATCATAGACCAAGGTTTGCACGGTGTCTGGCACGTATGCCGAATAGGGGTCAATGCGCTCAAAAACGAAAGCGCGCGCGCCCGCCCAATGACGGAGGAATTCGCCGCCGCCAGCCGGAAAAGAGGTGTTGAGCCGCCAAAGCCCAGCGGAAATGGCGAGGAAAAAAATTACAACCGCTATGATGAAGACATAATCTCGCGTGGTGAGTGATCGGGAGGGAGGCTGAAAGGTCATTTAGATGGCGTGCCGATAGATTGAACGCGAGGGGCTGGGGCGCACGGCTTCTTGGAAGCCGGCTTGTCTGAAGGCGGCGGCTGTGCCGGTGAAAATGAAAGCAGGCGGGGCTTCGCCTTTGGCATCTACGGGGTAGCCTTCGACGATCTTTGCGCCATGATGCCTGGCATGGTCTACTGCGGCTTGCAAAAGCGAGACGGCAACGCCCTGACGGCGGTATTTTTTATGTACGAACAAACAGGTAATGGACCAGACTTCCTGATCGTCAATGGGCTTGAGGAGGCGCGAATGAGTCAGTTTTGGATATTGGCTGCGCGGCTCGATGGCCACCCAGCCAATAGGATAGCCCTCTGAGTATGCCAGCAGTCCGGGAATGACCTTCGCATCGACCACAGACTTTTGCAGTTGTCTGTTGCTCTCGCCTTTGTTTTCGCTGAAGGCTTTTCCGCGTAGTTTCCAGTGCATGCACCAGCATCCGCCGCAGGCGCCGTTTTCGCCAAAGAGAATCTCAAAGTCACGCCAGAGTTTTTGGGTGAGGGGGTGAAAGGTGAGATCGAGGGAGGTCATGGGTTGAACGTGTGCAAGCCGGGGAGGAAAATTTGGAGGCGTTTGGGAAAGATCTCATATTTAAGAGAGGTGAGCCATTCGGGGAAGAGTTCGCCATCGGTATGAGCCGGGGAGGGTTTGTCCAATTCGATGGAGAGATGCGCGGCGTTCACTTCATACATGCCTTCCATTTCAATGAAGGAGCCTGCGCCGGGTTTCATGGTGCGCGGCAAGGCTTGGAATAAACCGAGGCGGGAGTTGCGATAGCCGTAACTGAAGGTGAGTTTGCCATCGCGCGGGTCGGCATGGGGGGTCATGTAAAAGACGCCGCCGGTGAGCGGTGTATTGCCAACAGAGACCAAAGAGAGAGGTCCGGTGTATGAGCCGCCATCCCATTCCATGTTGACATTCCATTCGGGCTTGTCCATAATGCCCAGCACAGCGGCGATAAGGTAGCGCAGGATGCCTTTGATGGAATGGATTTTCTCCTGCTTGGTAGTGACGTAGGGCTCCAACCCGGCGGCAGAGTTGTTGACGTAGTAACGGTCGTTACATTTGCAGACGTCTATCAGGTCGGTTTTGCCGGCGGCGATGACGTTGGCGGCCTGGTTCAGGTCTTTTGGCAAACCGAGGTTGACAACGAGGTCATTTGCGGAGCCAAGCGGAATAATGCCGAGGGGACCTAGTGGCTGGTCGAGTGAGCCTGCGGCGCGCGCCATGCCATTGACGACTTCACCAATGGTGCCGTCGCCTCCGGCGGCAATGATGGGCGAGAAGCCGGAGCGGGCAGCTTGTTCTGCCAAGCCGACAATGGCTCCCTTTTTTTCGGAGATGGCAAGTTCGAACTCGACCCCGGCCGCTTTGAGGGCGGCTTCGGCTTGGGGCCAGCGGGCTTGGGAATTCCAACGGTTGGAATAGGGGTTAAGAATAACTTTGGCGGTCATCGACCCTCCACTAAGTGATCTGCATCAATTGTACCTGAGGTCCATTCCTTCAACTGTGAAAGGATCACGGCAAAAAAGATCATAAGACAGCCGATGATTTGGACAACGGTGAGGCGTTCGTCAAGGATCAGCCAGCCAGCGAGGACGGCGAAAACGGACTCAAGCCCAATGATCAGGGCGGCATCGGCAGGGGGGGTGTGTTTTTGCGCCCAGATTTGAAGCGTGTAACATAACCCCAGTGAGAGAAAGGCGGTGTAGCCGATGGCAAAGAGAAAGTTGGCGTTGAAAACCGGCATTGGTTCGATAAATATGCCCATACTGAGGTTGAGCAAGCCACAAACGAACAACTGCCCGACCGAGAAGGATATGGATTCAAAGTTGTGCGCATACTTGCCAAGAATGACAACATGAACTGCCCAAAACAATGCGCCAATAAATTCCAATATATCACCAAATTGAATTTGGGCAAGCTTTCCGCCTGTGGAGAGCAGGAAAGCTCCGAGCATTGCCAGGTTTACTGCAATGATGAAGAGCCAGTGCGGTTTTTCGCGCCAGAAGCAGAAAAGAATGAGAGGAATGAGGACAACGTATAAGCTGGTAATGAAGCCTGCGTTGCCTGCGGTGGTGTATTGCAAGCCTGTCTGTTGCAGGGCGCTGCCCATGAAAAGGAAGAACCCGGCAATCAGCATCCATTTGTATTGGCTGCGGGGGACGGAGCGCGGTGAGTTGTGAAATACGCGAACGGCAAACGGGAGGACGACGAGGCTGGCAAGCAGGTAGCGGACTCCGTTAAAGATGTAAACGCTGCCGGCTTGTCCGGCGATGCGTTGGGCTGCGAAGGCGGAACCCCAAATGATAGCAATGAGAAAGAGGGTGAGGTCGGCTTTAAGGCGCATGGGCGTGGGCAGCGAGTAGGCAGTGAGAAGCGGCGGGGTGAGTGTTTTTGTTGTGTGACGATGGGCGTATAATGTTGTTATGCAATCTATAAGGGATTATACAGCCTGCAGGCTATTATCCGCAGTAAATGAGATTGGCAAGGAATACAAGGAGCGAATTTATAGAGAACTTTTAGGAATTGAACCGCCAGATTCTTTTTACCAAAAAGGCGCGCTGAAATAAAAAAGCGCCTAACATTGCGCGCAGGCGGACAGGCGGAGGACTTCGCCCCGCCCAAAGGGAAAGGGACTCAGCCCCGAAAGCGGGTTCTACGCTCTGGCTTTTCCCGCCCAATTCCCCACCAACGGCTAACGCCAACCGCGAGACCCTTCTTTGCTATCCTAGTCGTATAATTGGGAAATTATGAAACTCACCGATAGCGAAAAACGCGAAGTTCTCAAACTCATCGAATCGGGCAGACCTTTGCCCGATAAATACCGCTTATCAAAGGAACCCATCCACGAATGGAACACGAATACTCGAATGCGAGCCGCCTGTTCGTGAATTCGTGAAGTATTCGTGGACGGCGCTCTCCAACGGAATCTCACTTTATGAAACTCACCGACAACGAAAAACGCGAAGTTCTCAAACTCATCGAAGCGGGCAGACCCCTGCCTCCTGTCATTTCGACCTGCGAAGCAGGGAGAAATCTTTACTGCCTCAAGCAAGATTTCTCGCCGCAAAGCGGCTTGAAATGACAAAATGAAAGAGACATGATGAAACTCACCGACAACGAAAAACGCGAAGTTCTCAAACTCATCGAAGCGGGCAGACCCCTGCCCGATAAATACCGCTTTTTGCTCTTCGACGACAAGCGCGAAGTGGAGTTGATTTGGAACGGCAAAACCAACGAAGTGACCAACATCGTGCTGCCGTTTCAAGTCATCGAGCAGGTGGACGAGCCCCGCGCCGAAAAAGCCGCCAGCCTGCAACTGGATTTGTTCGACACGCGCGGGCGGCAGAAAAGCGGCTGGACAAATAAACTCATTTGGGGCGACAACAAGTTGATTCTTTCCTCGCTCAAAAACGGCGCAATGCGCGAAGAGATTGAGCGCAACGGCGGAATTAAACTGATTTACATTGACCCGCCTTTCGACGTGGGCGCGGATTTTTCAATGGACATCGAGATTGGCGACCCTTCGACAGGCTCAGGGCAAGTCGATACCTTCACCAAACGCCCCAACGTGTTGGAAGAACTCGCCTATCGTGACACCTGGGGCAAGGGCGCGGATAGTTTTATTGCCATGATTTATGAACGCCTGATAATCATGCGTGACTTACTCGCAGACGATGGAAGTATTTATGTTCATTGTGATTGGCGGGTAAATGGTTATATGAGACTAATCCTTGATGAGATTTTTGGGGAAAATTCTTTTAGGAATGAAATTGTGTGGCAGAGAACAGGCGCACACAATGACGCTGGAAGATTTGGGGTAGTTCATGACACAATTTTCTTTTACGCAAAGACTGAAAGGAATTATTTTGCGCCAGTTTTTATTCCACTCTCAGACGAACATTTAAGTAGTCGGTCGAAATAGATTATAAGACATGATAGACTTTGGGAATGCGAACGATATACCAACTAAAGCCCAAAGAAATAGCCGAAATTGAAAGAGCCATTCGGCAGGACAAACGAG
>JACAEP010000290.1 GCA_013388795.1 Chloroflexota bacterium
CAACCTGTGGAAGATATTGAAGAGGGGATCAAGCGATTGGGGGCCGCCTTGAAAAAGATAAAACCAAAGAAAAAATAAAAGAGCTTGAACGGGCATTTGAACGAAACTTCAAATGCCCGTTTCTATTCTTTAGGGGCTTGACTTAAAGTCCTTAAGTGCTACAATTCAATCATTGATACAATTAGTACAATTTAGGATATAAAGATGGCAGAAAAGAAACTCACCCTGCAACTCGACTTTCACTCCGGGTTGCCCATTTACACCCAGATCGTTAATCAGATACAAAGTCAACTGGTGAACGGCATATTGAAACCGGGCGATCAATTGCCCACTGTCCGAGCACTGGCTTCAGACTTGCGAGTCAACTTCAACACGGTGGCGCGCGCGTATCGCATATTGGATGAAGCACGCATCATATCCACACAACAAGGACGCGGGACATTCATCACGGAGATCCCACCGCCAGAGGTAACGGAGAAACTACGCAAAGAGTCGCTGGCTGAGTTGGCAGATCGATTCATTGGCGAAGGGTTGCGGCTGGGATTCTCAGAACGTGAGGTTAGCCAAGTGGTGAGAGACAGGCTCAAGTCCTGGAAAGATGCGAAGCATGTCTCAAGCGAAGAGTAAGTTTATAAAGAAGGAGAAGTTCAAATGAAAACAAACTTTTTAAAGTCAGTGATCCAAACCAAAAAAGATGACCAGCATATTCCGCCCATTGCCGGGTTTGTGTTCGCCATCTTTCTGGCTGGGGCGATCAAAATCGCAATCTTGTTGGATATGATGAATGTATCAGCCCTCGTGATTGGCGGCGTTGTGTTGGCGTTGACCGGTATTGCCACTTACTTTTTATTTGCCATCAAGGTCGCATCGCAATGGCAAAAGGTAGTGGTGCTGCGCCTCGGTAAATTCACAGGGCTAAAGGGACCGGGCTTATTCTGGATCGTTCCCATCGTAGACACAACGCCATCGTGGATTGATCATCGTGTGATGGTGACGCCGTTTGCCGCACAGAAAACACTGACCAAAGATACTGTGCCGGTGGATGTGGATGCTGTGTTGTTCTGGGTTGTGTGGGATGCCGAGAAAGCTGCGCTCGAAGTGGAAGATTATCGCGCCGCGGTGGACTGGGCTGCACAGACCGCACTGCGTGACATCATCGGCAAGAAGATGCTGGCAGACATTCTGGTTGGGCGCAGTGCAATCGATAAGGAGTTGCAGGCTGTGATCGATGAGCGCACTACACCCTGGGGCGTGACCGTGCAATCGGTGGAGATCCGTGACATTGTCATCCCGCAGGATTTGGAGGACGCCATGTCGCGTCAGGCGCAGGCAGAACGTGAACGTCAGGCACGTGTGATCCTCGGCGAGTCTGAAAAGCAGATCGCGGCTTCGTTCGCTGAGGCTTCGCAGGCGTATATTGACAATCCCACTGCGCTGCATTTGCGCGCCATGAATATGCTCTTTGAAGGGCTCAAAGAGAAAGGCGCGCTGGTGATCGTGCCTTCATCGGCAGTGGATACGATGAATCTCGGCGGCATGAGCGGCATCGTTTCGATGGCGCAAAATCATGTAACGAAAGAGAAATAGCGTTTCACGTGAAACAAAAAAAGGAAATTAAAATGACAACTAAAACAACTTCCATACTCGTACTCACACTGATTGCCATTGCAGCGATCACAGGCGCGCTTTTATGGAATCAACTCCCTGAACAGATGGCATCCCACTGGAACGCCAACGACGAAGTGGATGGCTATATCTCAAAGTTCTGGGGCGTCTTCCTGATGCCGTTGGTGACGCTGGGCATGTTCGGGCTGTTCATCTTTTTGCCAAACATTGACCCGCTCAAGGCGAACATCGCGCAATTTCGCGGTGTGTTCAACCTGTTCATCGTCTTCATGGTTGTCTTCATGCTTTACATCCACACGTTGACCATCGTTTGGAGTCTCGGCTACCAAAACTTCAGGATGAGCGCCGCCATGCTGCCGTTCCTCGGCGTGTTATTCATCTTGGTTGGCTACCTGCTAAGGCAAGCCAAACGTAACTTCTTCATCGGCATTCGGACCCCGTGGACTCTCTCCAGTGATTTAGTCTGGGATAAGACGCATCAACTCGGCTCGGTCCTGTTTATGGCGTCGGGAGTATTATCCATCGCCGGAAGTTTCTTCGGCGGAATAACCGCCTTCTGGCTGCTCTTCATCCCCTTAATGGGATCCACTCTCTTCCTGGTAATCTACTCCTACATCCTTTATCGCAACGAGACAAAGGCTTAATGCGAAGGTGCATGTCTTTGCGGCATGCACCTTTCGTTTCACGTGAAACGAAAGGATATCAAGATGAACAACAATGAACTTTCTAAATGGCAATATCGCGTACAAACCGTCGGCAGTTTTTGGTCAGGTGTGAAGGCTGAAGAATTGGAACAACTGTTGAACGACTGGGGCGGTGAAGGTTGGGAGGTTGTCTCCGCCCATATTCTGGAAAACCAGAACAAGATCAACGTCATTGCCAAACGTCCGTTGGCTCGCAAAACCATCCGCCAGCGCTCGATGCCTCAATACAAATAAGGAACAAACTGGGGAAGCAGCGGCAGTTCAAAGCCTAGCCTAGTAGAGGCGAAAATACAAAATAGAACATTTGTTCTTTTTGCGGGTAATAAAAATGAACGCCTCATCATCGCCCAAATTTTTATTCCAAACTTGATGGAATAGCCCCCGTGATCATCTCTCTGTTTTTGGGAGGCGCTGCCTCCCCATGCAGGAAAGCAACGGCGCGGCTCTTGTTCGCATCCATGATAAGATCCATGCGGGCATTCGGGCGATAATCGCCAACAGCGATCAATTTAAGAGCAGCGACAACACGCGGATTTTCCACAGTAATAAATTCGTTGAGACGATTGCGCGTGCCATAAAAAAAATCTTTTTTGAAGATGGTTGCCTCTTCGTCAAGGAAAACACCCAGCGGATAGATGCTGGCTTCCATCAAATCTTGGAAGAAATGCGTGCCAAAGGAGGGTTCGGGGGATGCGCCCACTTCTTCCCCGGCAAGTTCGACCAACGCGCGCGAATTATAAATATCACTATACGAGATATGCACGCCTAAATCTGGCGTGGATGTGCCCCAGCGCCCCGGACCCACTGCAATGAAGACACGACCTTTTAGCGCGGAGTTAAGTTTCCCAATCGAACGTTCCAATTGAGTTCGTTCAGATTGGGTCTCGAGGCTGAAATATCCTTCCGATGGAACGAACAATACATATTCGATGTCTTTGACAACGCCTTGCGGAACCATGGTCTCTGACGAAAAGATGATGTTCTCTGCTTCCAGATCCGCGGAGATTTGCACATCAGTGGATTCGTGAATATGGCTTTGCGGGCGGCACTGCAAGAGCGTGATTCTCACATCGGGCTGTTCATCGGGGTTCAATATCTCAACGGTGAATTCAGTATCGACAGGCGAGCCATAATGGGTTTCGAGCAACTTCAGAGCGGTACGCATAGATGCGGGGAAAGGCGTCCGCGAGAGCAAGCCGTCGAAGGTGAGAACCAGTCTCTCGGTAGAGTGGAGGCGTGAGAGGATCGGGGCGAGGTATCCATCCTGTTCCACTTGAGCGATGTAGCGCAGCGGCCCATAGTCTGCATTGATCGCTTCACGTACAGGGATGGTGACGAAGGTGTTGGTCTCTATATTGATCGCATCGAGGTTTTGCTGCGAATAGCGTTTGATGGTGCGGACGTCAGATGAAGAATGCAGGCGCGGATGGCTGAGCGCCACCAGGCGTGGATAATCATCCGCGAGCATATCGACAGCGCGAGTACCCAGACCACAAACCAAACGCAGGAAACCTTCATCTTGTTTGATCTGTGGAGACCAACGATACAGATTACGGCTAAATGCCACGCCCGCCGCATGGGGGAAATAGTATTGCCCAACCTGTTCGCCTTCGACAATCTGAATAAGGATAGCAATGCGTTCATCGTAATCGGCGAGTTCTTTGGTGTGACGATAGATCAGCACATCGGGGTTCATCACACTGGAATAGATGTGGGCAATCGCATCCGTTAATGCCGAGAGACGGTCTTCAAGCGGACCCTGGTTGGGCAGGAAGATGCTTTCATATTTCCCCGCAAACGAAGTGCCGAAATTATCTTCAAGCAAACTGGACGAACGCACAATCAGTGGACGTTGACCCGCCTCTTCCAACACGCCTTGCAGACTGTCGATCACATCGGGCGGGAATTTGCCTTTATGAAAGTCTTCGCGCAAAAGAGGATAATCGGCGCGCATTTGTTCTTCAGTCTTGTATTTCTGTCCGTTCCAGCCGCCGAGATCATTGAGCGCCATAAAGTTATAGTACACGTCGGAGCCAAGATAATATGAATTCGGCAAACGGAAACGGCCGCGAATTTCCGGCGGGGCAGTCTTTTGAAGAATACGCATGGCGAGCAGCATGCCCGCCGCCTTGCCGCCGATCTTCCCGCCGCCGATTTTGCGTCGGTTGATCTCGCGCAGGTCTTTCACCGTAAACCATTGACGCGCCAGTTTGATATATTTCAACTGGTCGCTGATCATGGTGCGGATCAAGACCGCGATGATGGCTTGCAGACGCGCTTCATATTTTTGCTGATCGGCATCCGGCATGTTTTCGATCATCTCTGCCTGCTCAAAGAGCAGGTCTTGCGGAGCCAGCTCCGGGTTAACCCAAACGAAATCGGCGTCAATGGTGCCTCGCTCTGCCAGAACCTTTTTCACTAGGTCTTCAAATTCGGAATAGGGCAGGTTGTAGGCAAAGTAGAAATCGGTCAGCGAGTCTTTCACGCGCGAAATGCGTATCTGCCAGACTTCATTCGACTCTTCCGCCATTGGGTCTTTAATGCCCTCCAGCGCCTGCGATTCAATCGCCTTACGTTTGACCTCCTCCTCAAACGCCTCTTTGCGTACAATGCCGCGCGAGTACAGCATCTTGCGCATCTGATGGCGGATGCGGCTGCTGAGAATGGGATACTGGCTCAACGAAAGCAAAATCCGCAGAACATTATCAATGGAGGTTTTTGGGAGGGTCATACGTTCACCTTTGATGGACGACCGGTCATCTAATCGTCTGATTCTATAACAAAAAATCCGCCGAACGATAATTCGACGGATGTGGCGATCACTTAAGACTTACCCCAAATGCATCGGCATGATGACATGCAGGAAGTTGTCATCACCCACAGGGCGCACCACCCCCGGCGCGTTCTGCGCCGTGGTTTCCAGCGCCACGTTCGGGGTCTTGATGACCTCCAACGCCTCGCGCAGGAATTTGACGTTGAACGCGATCAGCACCCCGCTGCCATCCACGGTCGCTTCGACAATGGTTTCGTTCTTGCCGGTCTCTTCCGAAGTCGCCGAAATTTCCACTTCGCTGGGCTGCATGTAGCCGTTGGATTGTTTAATATCCAGACGCGCCACGTTCGAGCCCTCGCGCGCAAAGATCTCCGCCTGTTTGCAGGCTTTGAGCAATGCCGCCGTCGAAACCAGCGTGCGCGACTTGTAATTGCGCGGGATGATCTGGTGATAATCGGGGAATGTGCCCTCGATCAACTGCGAAACCACTTCCACGTCTTTGATGCGGAATAAAACCTGTCCGCGTTGTTTGGGGACGACCATGTAAATCGGCTCCTCAGGATCATGCGCCACACGCGCCAACTCGTTTAACGCCCGCGAAGGGATGATGATATTGATGGTATCTTTCACCGCATGGGCAAGTTGTCCTTTACGTACCGAGAGGCGGAACCCATCCGCCGCCGCCAGCGTAATCTTGTCCTTCTCCACATTCATCAGCACGCCCATCAACACCGGGCGGGCTTCATCGGTCGAAGCCGCAAAGACCACCTGCTGAATCATCTCCTTAAAATCCGCCACATTCAATTGCACAGCATCTTTCATTTCCGGCGTGGGCATGGGCGGAAATTCCTGCGCGTCTATGCATTTGATATCGTTGTTCGATGAGCCGCCCTTCACATGCAGGGTTTGTGTCTTCACATCCAGGCTCAACTGCACCTGATCACCCGGCAGGGTATTCACCAAGTCTGAAAACGTGCGCGAAGGAACGGTGGTGGAGCCGTTCTCGTCAATCCGCGCTGGTATCCAACACGTAATTCCCAGTTCCAAATTCGTGGCGGAGAG
>JACAEP010000297.1 GCA_013388795.1 Chloroflexota bacterium
ACGGGTTTTCTGATCGGCTTGTGGGGGCTTGCGCAACACGCGCTCACCAATGCCAGTGATCCCTTGCTTGCCAGCCGTTCTGTCCATGCCAACCCGCTGGTTTCGTTTTGCTTCATCAACCAAAACTATCATCTCGAACATCACCTCTTCCCCGAAGTCCCCAGCTATCACCTCAAAAAAGTATACGAAGTGACCTGGCAGCAATTGCCCTACGCCCTCTCCTCCAATTCCTACATCGGCTTCCTGCGAGATTTCATCCGCCTGAGCGTCAAACTCGAAGATAAACCCATCGGCTATACCGAGATCATTGGTTGGTAAAAGCGAACCCCAGTCTTTTTTCGATTTTACAAATATACTTATTTTATATATAATAAAAGTATGAATGTAAAATACACGGAAACCCGCGAAGAAAAAATACGGAAGATCGCTGAATCCCAAAACGGGACGGTGCTTGCATCCGATCTGGCGAAACTTCAGATTCCGCGCGCGTACCTTGCCATCATGCAAAAAAACGGGGAGATCGAGCGGACCTCGCGCGGAGTCTACAGGTTGACGGATGCCATCGAAGACGAATTTTTCAGTTTTCAAGCGCGGCATAAAGCCTGTGTCTATTCTCACGGCACTGCGCTTTTCCTGCACGACCTTACAGATCGGACACCCCTGTTCTTTACAGTTACTGTACCTGCCGGGTATCACTCCCATTTGCTCAACGCCAGCGGAAATAAGGTTTTCTATATCCATCGCAGACTTTCCGCGTTGGGCGTTGTTTCAATGCCCTCCCCGCACGGAAACCCGATCATGGTCACCGACCTGGAACGGACGATCTGCGACATCGTAAGAAGCCGCAATCAACTCGATCCTCAATATCTTGGCGAATCTTTGAGACGTTACGTTGCTAAAAAAGAAAAGGACATCAACCGTCTTTATAAATACGCCAGGTCTTTCCGCATTCTTCGGCTCGTGCGGAATTATATCGAGGTTCTCTTATGAGCCGCTCCATGCAATTCAAAGCCATCATTAGGAATATGGCTTTGAAGAAGGGGCTTCCCGCTCAGGCAGTGTTGCAAAACTTCATGCTCGAACGCCTGCTGGAGAGGATTTATCTTTCCGATTATAGAGATAACTTCATCCTCAAAGGCGGCATGTTAATTTCATCTTTGGTCGGTATTGAAAATAGAACAACCATGGATATGGACGCAACGTTGAAAGGCTATCCGCTCGATGCCGCGCTGCTCGAAAAAGCCTTGCAGGATATTTGCGCCGTTCAGGTTGAGGATGATGCGATTTTTGATTTGAATCAAATTACACCGATTCGGGACGACGATGAATACGGCGGGTATCGGGCGGCTATTACCGCTGATTATGAATCCATCCGCGTTCCATTGAAAATTGATCTCACTGCTGGAGATGTGATTACCCCTCGCGCAATGCGCCTTGCCTACCAATCAAATTTTGAAGACAGGGCGTTCGATATCTGGGCATACAACCTTGAGACGATACTGGCAGAGAAGATCGAAACCATCCTGCGCCGCGGCGCTCTCAACACCCGCATGAGAGATTTTTACGATGTTTACATCATTGCCGTAACCCGCCAATCCGAGGTTGATGGATTGATTTTGAAAAACGCTTTAATTGCCACCATGCAAAAACGCGAGTCGCTTAATGCGTGGGATGAAAGCGGCAACTTGTTGGCGGCAATGCGACAGGATGCATTCATGTCCCAACGATGGAGCAGGTACGCTGCGGACAACGATTACGCAAAAAATATTGCATTCGAAGAGACGCTCGAAAAGATCAGAGACTTTCTGCGTTTGGCCAAACGAGAGGCGGATGCCTAATGCCCTCCCATCGCTTCGAACTCGCCACGCAACATGACGACCCCGAACTGCGCCGCCTGCTGCGCGAGAATCCATTTGCGGGTTCGATCTCATTATCGTTGGAACGTGAACCGAATTACTTTCTTGCATCCAACATCGAAGGCGCATTTCATGAAACCCTGGTCGTGCGCGACACAAAAACGAATCAACTCGTCGGCATCGGCGACCGCTCCGTGCGCCCGCTGTATGTCAACGGCGAAATAAAAAATGTCGGCTACTTCAGCGGCTTGCGCGTGGACACAAAATATCAACACGGGCTGGCGCTTGCGCGTTTTCTCGGCAAGGGCTGGGAAGGTCAGCGCGAACAGCACAAAGATGGCAGAACAAAATTTTATTTGATGAGCATCGTCTCCGATAACAACCCTGCCAAGCGCTTGCTCGATTCAAAATTGCCGTATTATCCGCGCTTGCATTTGCACACGCACATGTTCACCTATGCCATCCATCCCGCCCGCCCCAAAAAAGAATCAAAGATAAAGATCACGCGCGGCAATCTGGATTCAATTCCAGCCATCGTGGATTGTCTCACCCGTAACGGAATGCGCCACCAATTTGCCCCGCACTGGACTGAACAAACGCTTCTTTCCCCGCTCACGCCGGGTCTTTCCATTTCAAACTTTTTCCTCGCCCAAAGCGGATCCCGCATCCGCGGCTGTTTGGCATTGTGGGACCAGCAAGCCTGCAAACAAACCGTCGTGCGCGGATATAGCGGCAACATGGCGCGTTTTCGAAAGATCATTAATCTGTTCACTCCGCTGCCCGAACCCGGCACACGCCTCAACCAATGCTTCGCCTGCTTCCTCGCTGTAGGCGATGACAACTTCGAAATTTTCTCCGCATTGTTGCGCGCTGTATACAACGAAGCCGCCCGCGTGAAATATGATTACTTTCTACTCGGCTTGACCAAAGACAGCCCCTTTCATCCCATTGTCAAAACCTACCAACCCCTTACATACAAAAGCGACATTTATCTCGCCGCCTGGGAAGATGGCTTTGATGATGTCGCCCGCGTGGATGCCCGCCCCTCCGCGCCTGAGATTGCGTTGTTATAACGAGTCTAGTCATGACCTTTATCGAAATCCTTATTTCTCCATTGATCCGTTTTTTTGCAGATGCGCTGGTTGCTTTTTGTGTGTCTCTGGAAAAACTGCCCTTCCTGCGCTCCCCGACTGGATACAACAACCCGCGTGTGCGGCGCATGGTGGGCGGAGTGGGTTACTGGGCGCATTCCTTCCGACTAACCCTGCCCAACATTCGCAAGTGGATGGAGACTCGCGGCGACCTCTTCCCGACCGTTTTGCAGGTGCAGACCATCAACCGCTGTAACGCCGCCTGCGCGTTTTGTCCGTATCCGTACACCGTCCACCTGCAGGAGAAGCGCGTGATGGACGATGCGCTTTACAGCAAGATCGTGGACGAGTGTGCGAGCGAGCCGGATTTGCACGACTTCGTGCCCATGTCCAAGAATGAGCCGTTGCTGGATGTCAAAATGGAGGAGCGGGTGGCGGAGTTCAGGCGCAAAGCGCAGCCGCATCAATTGGTGGAGTTGGTCACCAACGGGAGCCCGCTGACTCCCGCCCGCATCAAACGCCTGATGGCGGCAGGCGTGGACTTGATCACCGTCAGCGTCAACGCTGCGAACGAAGAAACTTATGACAAGGTGATGGTCGGGCTTTCGTGGAAGCAGGTCATGAGCAACCTTGAGGCGCT
>JACAEP010000291.1 GCA_013388795.1 Chloroflexota bacterium
GAGAATTCCAACCGTACACCACCCAAGAACTCGTGGATTTGATCGCAGACATCAAACCGTCCATTCCGCGCTATTGCCGCGTGAACCGCGTCATCCGCGATATTCCGGGCAACAATGTGGTGGAAGGCAACCGCCGCACCAGCCTGAGGCAGGACGTTCACAGCGAAATCAAGCGGCGCGGGACGAAATGTCAGTGCATTCGCTGCCGTGAAGTGAAAGGCAAGACGGTTGAGCTTTCTTCGTTGGCGTTGAATGACCTCGTCTATCAAGCCGGGAAAGCGGAAGAGCATTACATCTCGTTCAACACGGCAGACGATGGTTTGGCTGGGTTCATTCGTTTGTCGCTGCCTGCGAGCAATTCACCTGCAACCGGAATGACCGACCTAAACGGCGCGGCGCTCATCCGTGAAGTGCATGTGTATGGTCAATCTTTGGGCGTGGGCACAGAAAAGACAGGCGCGGCGCAGCATGTGGGGCTTGGCACGCGCCTGCTCGAAGAAGCAGAACGGGTTGCAAAAGAAAAAGGCTTCAGAAAACTTGCCGTCATTGCGGCGGTGGGCACGCGCCAGTATTATCTGGATCGCGGCTTTGAACGCGGCGAGTATTATCTCGTGAAGGAAATTAAATGACTCATCGTTCCGGCTTCATCGCCATCATCGGTCGCCCCAATGTGGGCAAATCCACCCTGCTTAATGCGTTGCTTGGGCAGAAGGTCGCCGCCGTCTCGCCGCGCCCGCAGACCACGCGCAAACGCCAGCTCGGCATTCTCACGCTCGACAATGCCCAACTCGTCTTTGTGGATACGCCCGGCATTCACAATGCCAAACACAAGCTCGGTGAATTTCTCAACTACGAAGCCGAAGATTCCCTGACAGGCGTGGATTTGATTCTCTGGCTGGTGGATGCCTCCACCTCCCCGACCGAAGAGGACAAGAATATCTCTTCCCTCCTCTATGGCATTTCGCCTCGCACGCGCCGGATGCTGGTTCTCAACAAAACAGACCTGGCGCAACCCGACGAATTATCCGCGCGCGAAACAGAGTATGCCGCACTCATGGATAAAGCAAACGTAATGCGCGTCTCTGCGGCGCGAAGGCTGGGGCTGGACGAGCTGACCGAAGCGCTGATTCAAGCCGTCCCTGAGAGAGAGGCGGAATATCCTGAAGATCAAATTACGGATCTATATGAAAAAGAGATCGCGGGAGATTTGATCCGCGAAGCCTGCCTTATCAAATTGCGCGACGAAGTGCCGCACGGCATGGCGGTGCGTATTGACGAGTTCAAAGAGCGCGAGAACGGCATGGCATACATCGCCGCCACGATTTTTGTGGAGCGCGAATCACAAAAGGGCATCGTCATCGGCGAAAGCGGCAAGATGCTTAAGACAATCGGAAGCGCCGCGCGAAAAGAAATCGAAGAGATGGGCGGACGCAAAGTGTTTTTGGAATTGCGCGTGAAGGTCTCGAAAGACTGGCGCAATGACGCGAATATGTTAAAGCAGTTGGGATATGGGATGAAGAAGTAAGAACTCGTCATTGCGAGGAGGGCGTTCTTCCCGACGACGTGCGCCCGGAAGGGGTAAGCAATCTCATGAGTGTGTGGAAGATTGCTTTGGGCGAAGAGCAAGCGCGCCCGCCATGACGGAGTCACCGTCCCTTCAACGGCTTGAACCCTTCGCCCCATGCTTCGTGCGCCGCGCCAATCACAAGAAATGATTCGGGGTCGCTTTCGTGGACAATGGCTTTGAGCGTTGCCACCTCGGCGCGACTGATGACACAATAAAGAACGGGGCGGGAATTGCCTGTATACCCCCCCCTGCCTTCGAGCCAGGTCACGCCGCGTTCCATATCTTCCATGATGCGATTCGTGACATCATCCGGCTTGGAAGTAACGATCATTGCCGTGCGGACGGTGCCGCCGCCTTCCAGCACCGTCTCAGCCACGAGCCCGCTCACATACAAAGTAATCATCGCATAAAGCGCAGCCTTCCACCCAAAGACAAACCCTGCTGAGAGAATGACGACGGCATCCACCATGAGATAACTTTGGGTCATGGAAATGCCGCGCCAGTTGTTGAGAATGCGCGCGAGAATATCCGAGCCGCCGCTGGTTCCGCGCGCGCGATAGACCATGCCATAGCCCGCGCCGCTAAAGATGGCGCCATACAGGGAGTTGAGGAAAACATCGCCTTGCAGGTCGTTGATGAGAAGTTGGGTATATTCTACGAAGGCGGGAATCTTCATCAATAAATCTGTAAAAAGCGAATAAGTGACAATGGCAACTGCAGTGCGCATGGCAAATTTAAATCCGCCGAGGAAGCGCCAGCCAAGCAAAAAAAGTGGGATGTTGCCAATCAACACCATCAAACCGATGGGCCAGCCCGTGAAATGATTGATCAACTGTGAAATTCCGCTCACCCCGCCAGACGCCAGATTGGCAGGGATGAAGAACAGGCGCAAACTGACCGCCTGGATCAGGCTGGAAATGATAATCAGGAAATAATCTCGTATTGTCGGTAAATATTTTTTCATGCAGGTATCCTTTCAGGGCGGGAATTATAAGCGAGCCGATTGGGCGCCCACTTTAGAAGTGACCATCACCTTTTGTTTTGGTACAATCCCCCCACTATGCAAATGAAGAAATGGCAATTCTGGCTTGGGGCGCTGATCAGTGTCC